>JABMPG010000083.1 GCA_013203855.1 bacterium | reverse complement strand
GCCAAAACCCCAAGGATACAAGATGTAGTATCAACATCACTTAAGGGGATACCCCATTGGCTCAATTCTGTAAGTTCCATGCGTTGACGGCTGTGGGGACTGTCCGCTATTCAGTGGAGCCGCAGTACGTGGAACAGACGGTAGTGATGGTCTGTTGCCGGAACTTGCTATGCATAACGATCGAAACAGTCTAAGAGCAGGAGGAAATGGAATGCAGAGACCTGGAAACGCAACAAAGGGGTGGCTCACTCCCGTTCACATTCCGGAGGAATATTCATGCAGGTCCCATTGTGACTGTGCCGTTGATATGAAGAAGAACTCCGCACTCGCGCATGGCGCTTATCTGTTGATTCTGGGCTTTCTGCTGTTCACCTCGATGAAGGAAAAGGAGGCTTTGGCGACCATGGTTTACAGAGTCGATCAGCCGGTTACAACCGAGGCAAAGGCCTGGACCCATACGGTCGAGGAACCGGGGGACTACCAGATCGGAATTGCCTGGATCGAGGTGCAGTCGGGCAAGCGCGTGCCGGTCGAGATATTTCACAATTCCGCCCGGGTCAAGGCCCTCTACGCCCCCGTGGGCGAGGTCACCCGGTTCGAAACGCGACTGGAGGGCCTGTCGGAAGGCGACGAGATCACGGTCAAGGTCACGCGGGGCAAATCGACCTATCGCATCGGCTATCAGATCGCCTTCGGCACGCCGACCTTCGAAGGGCTGCCGGTCTTCAACGTCGCCGACTACGGCGCGGTCGGAGACGGGACGACCGACGACATGGAGGCGATCCGGAAGGCGGTCAACGCAGCAAAGGAAGCGGGCGGCGGAATCGTCCGGTTCGACGGCGCTAAGACGTATCGCGTGATCGGCCTGTCGGACCTGACAATCGAACCGGTCTTCGACCTAGCGGAAGCCCGCAACATCAAGATCGAAGGCAACGGCGCCATCCTGATGCTGCATCCACCGGACCGGCTGACGGTCATCGAGCTTGCGGAGAACATCCAGATCGACGGGCTCACGGTGGGCTACGATCCCCTTCCCTATTATCAGGGAACGATCACGAACATCGACTTGGAGAAGATGACGATCGACATCGAGGTGCCGGAGCGCTACCCGGTTCCCGAGGTCGGCCCCTCTCCCAAGCATGCGCCTTTCTTCGGACGGTACTTCATCCCCGATGCCCCGGGGGCGCGGTCCGGGCGGGGCGAGAACCTGTACGTGGCGTCCACGGCCCGCAATGGCGGGGAGCGGAAGATCCGGATCCAGGTTCCCGAGACAGCCAACGGGGCGCCAATGAGACCCCGGATCCAGGACGCCTACGACAACAACTCCACCGAGTTCGTCGTTCCCCATATCGTGTACGGGCATCTGGGAGGTAACAACATCATCACCCGGAGTTCCCGGGTCAAACTGAGCAATATACGCTATTACTGCGCGCCCTATTTCTGGATGAGCATCATCAGCAACATGGGGCCGATCATGCTGTCGAACGTCGATATCCAGACCCCCCACCCCGAGACCGAGCTGTACGTCACCTGGCGCGACGGCATGCATATCAAGAACGGCCGCTGGGGGATTCTGATCGAGGACGGCGACTGGGACGGCGCGGGCATGTACGACGACACCTTCGCCCTCTATTCGAGAAGGCAGGTCTTTCTTTCCAAGAGCGAGAACGTGGCAACTCTGAAGTCTTCCTTCCAGGGGCGGGAAACATTCTTGTGGCATCCGGGCGACTGGGCGAGCTTCTGGTCTTCCGATCAAGGCGTTTTCAAGGGGATGGGCCGTGCCGTCAGCGCCGTGGACGTGGAATCCCCGAACTACGAAGTCACCTTCGAGTCCATCCCGGAAGGCGCGGAGCCGGGCGATATTGTCCTCCACGAGGAGAGTTTGAACCGGGGCACCGTCATCCGGAATTGCACGACCACCGACATCGGAACCGAGAACTCGAGCAACCGCTTCCGCGGGACGGATGTCCTGTTCCAGAACAACCGTTTCGAGGACTTCGCCTTCCAACTGGAATTCGGCGACAACCTCGGGACCCCCCGCGCCCGCGACGTCGTCGTGGAGAACACCTACATCAGTTCCCCCGAGGGCGGCTTCACTCTGTCTCGACCTCTCGGCGTGCTATTCAAGGATTGCACGATCGACGGTGTCGAAGTCACGGCTCGCGCCGGTGCTCAGAAGATATACTTCGACAACGTCGCCTGGATCAACATGGAGGGGAAGATTCTGAAGTTGCGGGACGGCAGCGAGGCGTGGATCTTTGGCGATTCCACCCGGAACGGCAGCGCGGAGGACTTGTCGGACTGGATCGAGACGGACGCCGATTCCAAGATCTATTACGACGTTCCGCCGAACTATCCGCCGGATGTGCCGCCGCTCGAAGAATAGGATCGCCACATCCGGCAAAACTCACACCACTACTCGGGAGGTCAGAGAATGAATGCAATGCGTCTGCCCAAGTGTCGTTTCTATCTCTTGCTTCTGGGCGCTTTCCTTTTCGCCTGGGGCAATCTGGGCACTGCCCTGGCAACCATCGTCTATACCGTCGATCAGCCCGTCACGACGGAGGCGAAGATGTGGATACACGCCGTCGAGGAAGCCGGGGACTACCAGATTGGCATGGCGTGGATCGAGGTGAAATCCGGCAATCGGGTGCCGGTGGAGGTCTTCCGCGACTCGAGCCGCGTCAAGGCGTTCTATGCGGCCCCGGGAGGAGTCACCCGATTCGAAATGCGGCTGGAGGGACTGGCGAAGGGCGAGAAGATCACGGTGAAGGTGTCGCCGAACGAATCGACCTACCGCATCGGCTACCAGATCGCCTTCGCCACGCCGACCTTTGACGGCTTATCGACCTTTGATGTTGCCGACTATGGCGCCGTGGGAGATGGGAAGACGGACGACCGGCCTGCAATCCGCAAGGCGGTCGATGCGGCAATCGCCGCCGGAGGTGGCATTGTTCGGTTCGCGGGGACAAAGACGTATCGTGCCATCGGCGACACATCGACCAGCATCGAGAACCTCTTCGAGCTGGAGGGCGTCAAGAACATCAAGATAGAGGGAAACGGCGCCACGCTTGTGCTCAATCCGCCTGACCGTCTGGCGCTCATTCAGAACTCAGAGAACAT
>JABMPG010000817.1 GCA_013203855.1 bacterium | reverse complement strand
GATCCACGATGAGCCCGGGCAACCCGTCGGTTTCGGCGTTGACCAGACGGCAGGCGGTATGTTGCGGCTCGCCGGAAAGAAGAGCGCGATGGGTGTCGACGGCCCGCCGGAGTCTCTCTCGGAAAAACTTCGCATCAACCGGTTCGTTCTCATCGAAGGTCCAGACCCGGACGCGGATCTGGGACTGGGGAGACCAGGCACCGCGGGCGAGGAAGAGGCCGTCGGCCGCCCGTACCCCCACCGTTTCCCCGGAGGCGGGGTTTCCCTCTACCCGGCGAATCGCTCCGGAATAAATCCAGGGATGCCGCCGCAGCAGAGGTTTTTCAGAACCGGGTTTGAGATGAATAGTAGCCAATTTCCGTCCTCCAGACCGTTCAATCTAACAGTCAGGGCGAAGAAAGGGAATGGAAGAAACCTGCGGGATCTTCATCAGCCAGACAATTCTTGACTTGGACCTGTCGGTTCGGCTCTACTGATATCCTGACGTTTGTACCTATCTCAATCGGGCCGCAAGGACGAGACTTCTCCTACGGGCCGATCCAAGGAGTGACACGATGCAAAAAGCATTCGCTTTGGTTCTTCTGTTTGCCGTGCTCGGTCTCTGCGGCTGCCTGTCGAAACGAACGACTACGACCGAACGAACGGCAGTCGAGCAGGCGCTGCTTTCGCAGGCAGCGGAGCAAACTTTGGCCGGCTTCAATTTCGAAGCACTGGCTGGCAAGTCCTTCTATCTGGTGGAGGATGACGTCGACGGCTACGATACCGAATACATTCTCACCAGTCTCAAGCACCGGCTCCTGCAGTTTGACTTGGTCGAAGCGGCCCAAGAGCCCGATGCGGACGTCCTGCTCTATCCGCGCCTGGCAAACGCAGCCATCGACGATTCGGACGCGTCCCTGGGCATTCCCGAACTGCCTCTCATTATTCCCGGCGCGGGCGGCCTGACGATTCCGGAACTGTCGCTCTACAAAAAAGAAACCCAGCGTGGAAGAAATCGGATGGGGGTTTACGGCGTTGACCGAGAAACGGGCACACTCGTGTTCGAGACGCCGCTGGTCTCCAAAGAGACCTATTACAAGCGCTGGGTGCTCCTCTTTATTTTCAGTTTTCGGACGACGAACCTGGAGAAACCTTTCTGAGGCGAAAATGACCCGCGCAGAGAGACCCATGCCTGATTCGCGGGTGTCTCTTGCAGATTCCGTGAAGATTCTCTAATCTTAGATTCGGGTGCTTGTGTCGCGCCCGAATCCCTTTTTGTTCGTCCTCTGACAGGTGGCGGACCTGGAAAGACTACCATGGCAACTCCAAGATTCACTCTCAGCAATTCCTACAAGGCCGGGGACGGTGACTTTCTCCTGTTGCCCTATTGCGACGGCAGCAACGCGTGTTTCCCTAAAGACCTGATTCCCTCTGCCCTGGCCGAAATCCTGCGCGTGCCCGATGACGAGGGCAAATCGTGGACGGTTTTCAGCGGCAAACTCGACGGGCGCGAGACGATGGCCCGACTCGCCCGACTCGACGCCCCAAACTCCGACCCCAAGACCGAGCTGCGCAAACTGATCGTTGCGGCCCTTTCCGAGGTGGAGAAGGAGGGCGCGGAGCGAGTGGTGATCTTTCTTGACGGCAAGCACAAGGGCCTGATCGAAGCCGCCCACGAGGGAGCGATTCTCGGGGGATACCGTTTCGATATCTATCTCTCAAAGAAAAAGGCGCCCAAGCCCGTGCAGATCGTGGTCGGTGCGAACAGCCTGGCCGATGCGCGCAAGATGCTGAAGCCTCGTGAAGAGATCTACGGATGGGTCAATATCGCCCGCGATCTGCTGAACGAACCGCCCAACGTGATGAAGCCGGACACGCTAGCTCGCCGGTTCGAGAAGATGGGGCGCGCCGCCGGCCTGAAAGTGACGGTGTGGGATGAGAAACGCCTGCAGAAGGAAAAGTGCGGCGGGATTCTGGGCGTGGGGCAGGGCTCGAGCGTCAAACCGCGTCTGGTCATCGGCGAATACAACCCCGCCAAGGCCCGCAAGCACCTGTGCCTGGTGGGCAAGGGTGTGACCTTCGACACTGGCGGCTACTGCCTGAAGCCCTCAACCAGCCAAGTCGGGATGAAATATGACATGGGCGGCGCAGCCATGATGTTCGCGGCGGCCTGCGCCATCGCCCGGCTCAAACTGCCCCTGCGCGTGACGGTCATCACGCCGCTCGTCGAGAACATGATCTCGGGCGACGCATATCAGACCACAGCCATTCTGACGACCCGATCGGGCCGAACCGTCGAGGTCCACAACACCGACGCGGAGGGCCGCCTGATCCTCAGCGACGCACTGGCCCTGGGTTCCGAGCGCAAGCCGGACTGGCTGATTGATTCGGCCACCCTCACAGGCGCCTGCGTGGTCGCCCTAGGCGAGGACATCGCCGCGATCTACGGCACCGACGCCGACCTGACACGTTCCCTCATGGAAGCAAGCCGCGAGGAAGCGGAGTTCCTGTGGGAGATGCCCCTGCACACGCCTTACGCCGAGCAAATGAAGACGACCATCGCCGACTGCAAGAACATCGGTTCCAAGTACGGCGGCTCCATCACGGCCGCGCTTTTTCTGAAGAACTGGGTGCCTGGCGGTATGGCTTGGGTCCACATGGACGTCGCCGGCCCGGCGGGCAAAGAGGATGCCCTGGGTCATCTCGGCAAAGGGGCCAAGGGCTTCGGCGTCAAGACCATTGTGCGCCTGGCCCGGCAATTGGGCGGGTGACAATAGGTCCCTTGTGAACCGAAATCGTGGTGATGTTTGTGGCATAGTCGCCCTCGGTTGTGCCCCCTCGCAAAGACTGCTGTCGATGCTCAAAAGCAGCGCCGATAGCATGCCTGCCGGTTGGGCGATTTCATCTGTAAGGAGCGATTCGAGATGGCAAAAGTGGCGCAACGTTACCTGGAGGTCGATCCCTGGCGGATTGTCGAGAAGGGGTTTCATCCGGGGCGGAGCAAGGTTTCCGAATCGATTTTTTCCCTCGGCAACGAGTTCATGGGAATACGGGGATACTTTGAAGAAGGCTACGGCGGCGAGAGCCTGCTGGGCAGCTACTTCAACGGCATCTTCGAGGAAGAGGACATCGTCCATCCCCAATGGTTCAAGGGGCTCGCCCGCCGGACCCACTATCTCGTCAACGCCGTGGACTGGCTTCGCGTAAGGATTCGCGCCCACGGCGAAACGCTCGACCTCGCCGCCTCGAAATTCCGTGACTTCTCGCGCTCTCTGGACCTGCGCACCGGCGTCCTGACCCGAGAATTCGTCTGGCTTACGCCAAAGGGTCAATCCCTCCGCCTGCGCTTCGAACGCTTCACCAGCATGGCCGACCCGAACCTGGGCTGCCAGCGCATCACCTTCGAATCCGAGGATTTCACTGGGATCGTCAGAATTGAGGCAGCCCTCGACTTCGGCACGATTCACATGGAGAAGGGCTGCAACATGTGGCCCCACGTCAAGTCAAGGCAGTCCGGCGATATTCTGGCCCTCATGGGGCGGACCGAGCGTAGCGGGCATCGGGTTGCATCCGCCATGCGGCTGACTGGCTCCGAGTCGATCTCCGAAGCGAAAACCGACGGCCAGAGCATCAACGCCGAAGTCTCGATTCGGCTGCGGCCGGGACAGACGTCCGTCATCGACCGCGTGGTGGTTCACGCGACTGAGAAGGACCCGGCTGTTTCCGACGGCCAGATCTGGACAAGGGTCCTCGGCCTGGCCAGAGCATATCGCAAGATCACCTGGGAAGGCCACCTGGCCGAGCACCAGCGTTACTGGGAGCACGTCTGGGACAGCATGAACCTCGAGATCGACGGCGATCCCGAGAACGAACAGGGCCTGCGCTTCTCGATCTTCCAACTCCACCAGACCTATCACGGCGTCGACCCGAGCCTGAACGTCTCCGCCAAGGGCCTGACCGGCGAGGAGTACAACGGCTATACGTGGTGGGACACCGAGACCTACTGCCTGCCCTTCTACATGTTCAATAATCCGCAAGCCGCACGGAATCTCCTGCGCTATCGCTACGGCACACTCCCCCAGGCCGTCGAACGCGGGAAGGAAAAAGGCTGCAAGGGCGCGCGTTATCCCATGTGCACTATCGACGGCACCGAGGCCTGCGGCACTTGGCAGCACGGCGACCTCGAGATTCACGTCTCCGTCGCGGTGGCCTTTGGCATCTGGCACTTCGTCAACGTCACGGGCAATCGCGACTTCCTCTATCGCGAAGGCGTCGAGGCCCTCCTCCAGATCTGTCGCTACTACGCCTCGCGCGGGCAGTGGAGCCCCCTGACGGGCGAGTACGGATTTTGGTGCGTCATGGGACCTGACGAGTTCCACATGATGGTTCACAATAATTGCTACACGAACCGCATGGCCCAGAAGTGTTTCGAGTACACGCTGGGCGTCCTCGAAGAAATGGAACGCGAAGAACCCAAACTCCTGAACAAGGCCCGCAGGAGGGTCAAACTGGAGAACGCCGAGATCGACGACTGGCGCAACAAAGCCGAGAAAATGCGAGTTCCCCTCGAGCCGGAGACGGGTGTGTATTCCCAGCACGACGGATTTTTCGACCTGCCGCATATCGGTGTCGAGTCGATTCCGACAACCGATTTTCCGCTGTACAAGAACTGGGCTTACTTCGAGATTTTCCGGTGGGACATGATCAAGCAGCCGGACGTGGTCCTTCTCCAGTTCCTCAACAGCCACGACTACACCCCCGAGAGCAAGCGCGTGAACTTCGATTACTATGAGCCGCGCTGCGTTCACGAATCCTCCCTGTCGCCCGCGATTCATTCCATCATGGCCGCGGAACTGGGTCGTCACGAAAAGGCCTATGACTATTGGAAGCATGCCGCGCGGCTCGACCTGGACGACTACAACCGCAACACCCACGCCGGTCTGCACACGACATCCATGGCGGCTGCCTGGCTCAACCTCGTCTACGGATTCGGCGGTCTGCGGTCGGACGGACCGCGGCTGAGCTTTCGCCCATCGATCCCGGCGAAGTGGCGGTCCTTCCGCTTTCGCCTCATGGTGCGCGATTCAATCCTGGAGGTGGGCGTGAACCGCGAGAAAGCGGAATTCACTGTGGTCCAGGGCCCCGGCTTCGAGGTGGATATCTTCGACAAGACCACGGTGCTCGGCGCGGAACCTGTGCAGATCGCCCTGCCTGGAAATCGGAAGGGCTAAGGGAAAGGAATCACAATGCCTATTGAAGCGGTGATATTCGATCTGGACGGGGTGATCGTCTCGACGGACGGCCTCCACTATCAGGGCTGGCAGCGCCTGGCTGATGAGGAGGGGATCTATTTCGACCGGGAAATCAACGAACGGTTGCGGGGCGTGAGCCGCATGGAGAGCCTGGAGATCCTGCTTGAGCGCGCGGACAGAACCTATTCGGCCAAGGAAAAGCAGGAGATGGCCGATCGCAAAAACGGCTACTACTGCAAGTTCCTGCATGAACGGCTGGGACCGAACGACATTCTCCCCGGCGTGATGGAATTCCTCGCCGAACTGCGCCGCCGGGGCATCGCGATGGCCATTGGCTCGTCCAGCCGGAACAGCCCTACCATTCTGGAAGCGATCGGCATGGCGGACTATTTCGACGCCACGGCCGATGGCAACGATATTTCGCGCAGCAAACCCGACCCGGAAGTCTTTCTGCTGGCGGCACGGCGACTGGGGAAGCGGCCCGAGGCCTGCCTTGTTGTCGAGGACGCCGAAGCGGGGGTGACGGCCGCCCTAGGCGGGGGAATGGCCGTTCTGGCCGTTGGATTCGCCTCCCAAGACTCCCGAGCCACCCTATCGGCTCCCGATCTCGCATCGATCACCGTCGAGCGGATTCTCTCATTCAGTCTCGAATCCGCGTAATTTTTCAGGTTCTCTTGCCGATAAGATATGCAGGCTCGTCTCGGTCTATAGGGGGCGTGCTACGATTTCCATCGGGTCGGCGAGAATATGCAGCGGCTGCCTATTGAAGCACTCAAACCCGGAATGACAATGGCTCGCGAAGTCCGTAACTACCACGGCGCGGTTCTGGTGAACAAGGGCGTGGTGCTGGACGCGGAGATCATCGGGCAACTGGTCGAGAGGAACGTGCGCAAGGTTGTTGTGAAGGGCTCCCCCGTAAGTTTGGGACACGGCCCGACACCGGACCTCCACCTCAAACTGCGCGAGATGGAAAAGGCTTTCACCCATCTCCGGGGGGATGTGGAGATGGAAAAATTCCGCGTGCTGGTTAAGAATCACCTGATTCGACGGGACCGCGAGATGCGGGGCGAGATTCCCGATGAGGAAGATCCGCGGGATGGGGAGATCTCATGAACGCGGTTCAAGATGCGCCTGGCCTGAAAGAACGAATTGAGGGACTGAGAAGCCTGCCCACCCTCCCGCCGGTCGTCGAACAGCTCTGCGCCCTGGTTGAGGCCGATCTGCCCTCCGTCTCGGTAGTGGGCGATATCATCGCCAGCGATCAGGTTCTGGCCTCTCGGGTGCTGAAAATCATCAACTCGCCCTTCTACGGCTTCCCAAAGCGTATTGCCAGTATCAACCACGCGTTGGTCCTTCTGGGGTTCAACGTCATCAAGGGAATCGTCGTTTCGGCGGCGGTCATGGATGTCATGAGCCGCTCGCTAGCCGGACTGTGGGAGCACAGCATCGGAGTGGCGACGGTTTCCAGCCAGATCGCTCGAATCCTGAGCCTCCCGGATCAGGAGGAGGTATCGACCGCCGGGCTCCTCCATGACCTGGGCAAAGTAGTCCTCTTCGTTCAGATGCGCACCGAAAGCCTGCGTGTGTTCAATGTGGCCACCCGCGCGCGAATCCCCCTCATCGAAGCGGAACGCCAAGTTCTGGAAGGGGTCACCCATCCCGAAGTGGCGGGCTGGCTGGCGAAGGGATGGCGGCTGCCGCCGGGGCTCTATGAGCCGATCATCTACCACCACCGCCCCGCCTTGGCTCACCAAGCGCCGGTTCCCACGGCGGTGGTTCACCTCGCCAATATCCTCACTCGCGCCCTTCAGTTCGGATCCGGCGGCGACCCCTACATCCCGAAAATCAGCCCGAAAGCGCTCCGGACTCTCGGATTGAGCATGAGCGACCTTGCGAGCCTTTTAGAAATCATGCACGACGAACTCGAGAGAATCGACACCGGAGAACTGTTGCCAAGTTGAACCGGAGTCTGCTGCAAACCACCGCCCGCCTATCCCGAAAACATACACTGGAACATTCCCGGACGAAACCTTTAGAGATTGCTGAAGCCGTGCTTCAACGGTCTTTGCTCGCTCCTGGCCACTCCCCTAGTACTGGGTCTCCGCCGTAGGGGCTGCCTGTCCGGGAAGCCTGACAGTGGGTGGTGGCGCGGGCCGGGTGGGAGTGGGTCGTCGGGCGGCGGAGGCGCGGGGGGTGGGGCGCGGGGCCGGGCCTGTCGCTTTTTCCGGTTGCTTCTCCGGACGAAATTCGCCGCTCCAGCCGGCTTTGCGCTGGTCGAACGTCGGCAGTCGGCCTCCGCCCTGCATCAGCGCTTTCTCGAGACCCTCGGGGGTGTTCGGCGCGAGATTCAGGCCTTCCGGGGGCAGATCCAAGAATGGCGAGCCCGGGCTGGTCATATCGTCTTCCACGGACGGCCACAGGTCCTCGGGAGTGGGGGCATAGAAGCGCGCGGTGGGCGAGGTGGGCTCCTCTTGCTCATAGATCGGTTCTTCGTAGGGCGTTTCGGTCGGCAAGACCATGCGGGTCTGCGTCCCGGACCAGTTGTCCCCCGCCTGCATATCGTCGAAGTCGAAGGCCAGGATGCTGCCGCTCGGCACTTCGCGAACGATGGTGGGAGTGATGAAGAAAAGGAGGTTCCGGATACGGTCGCTCTTGATCTTGCTGCCGAAAAAGAGAGGACCGAGAATCGGGATGCGAACCAGGAAGGGCACGCCAGTGACGGAGTCGTCCCGGGTGTGGTTCAGGAGGCCGCTGATGACGCGGGTCTGGCCGTCGGGGATGATGAGAACGGTCTCGATGTTGTCGGTGAATTTCTCCACACCTTTGATGGTGGGCAGATTCTGAAGGTTGGTGGCCAGGTCCACAGTGTTGGCCGTGGAGTTTTCGATACTCACGTTCATCTCGATCAGACCGGTGGGGCTGATGGTGGGCTCCAGTTCGACGGTAAGGCCGCTGGGGATGGTCTGCTGGGTCACGGTGAAGTTGTCGCTACTGCTCCCCGAGTTGTAACTAAGAGGCTGCACCACGGGAATAGGCGTCTCCCGGCCCGTAAACAGGCTGACATTCTCGCGGTTCTTGACCGTGACGCGCGGGCGCAGCAAGATGCGCGTGTTCGAATCGGTGAGGGCGGCGGAAAGTTGGGCTTTGATCTTCGAGTTCAGATAGCGAACGCCAAAGCCGCCTGCGCCCGTGCCGATGAGTGGAAACTCGCTCTGATAGTTGACGAAGCCGAAGGGATTGCCGGGAATGGAGCCGGCTGCGAAGTTCGAAATCAGCCCGTCGGCCACGGCCGAGGGAAGATCTTCACTGAAGGATAATTCGGTGCCATAGCTAAGGCCGGAGGTCTGATCGACATCGAGGAGTTCGGCCTCAATGCGCACCTGGTCGATGGGCCGATCGAAGACCTGGAGGAATTTCTCCACCTCTTCATGGACGTCCTCGGTGTCTTCGAGAACAAGCAGGCCCCGCGACTCGTCGATCACATAGAAGGCGTCGGGAGTGATGATTTCCTGAAGATTAGATTCGAGTTGCTCGGCGCCCTCGCCTTCGAAGCCGATGGTGTTCAGGTTATAGACCCGCCGGGGCTGGCGCACGTCGAGGAGTTCGATCATCGCCTCCATGCGCTGGATGTTGGCTAGAACGTCCCGGACGATGATCAGGTGCGCCTGGGGGTCGGTCTCGATAGTTCCGGCTTCAGACTTGAAAGATTCAATCTTGCTGAAGACGCTTTCCACGTCCTTGTAGCGAATGTAGAAAACGCGCGTGTACTGGGGCTCGTCCAAGAGGTTCACCATGTCCTGAATGATGGCCAGTTTCTCGGGAAGATCGGTGACGATGACTTTGTTCGTTCGCTCGTCAAGGGCGAGGTGACCGACATTGGGCGTAATTACTTCTGACTGCTTAATGGCGTCATGGAGGTACTTGGCCGAGATGTGGACAGGGATGAAGACCTTCTGCTCGACGAGAGTCGGCAGGACCTCGGCATTGTAGGTTTCCTGGTCCCACAGTTCGTAGCCCTGCGGTGTCTGCCTCCAGATAAGTTTCTGCTGGTCGCTGATCGAGTTCAGGAAGTCTTCAGCGGCCAGGTTCGAGCCCTGGAAGGGAATCTTCAGGGCGGAGGTCTTGCCGCGCAGCTGAACATCGACGCCGGTCTGGTCGCGAAACTCAGTCATGATGATGCTGATCGGGACCGGGTTGGGAAAGAGGATATCGGCGGTTTGGGACTGTCCCGGAGGTTGAGCGAAGAGAATCGCGGCACAGGAGATCCAGATGCCGGCCAGGAGGATGGGCCACAGGGGATAGCGGAAATGCTTCATGTTTTTGGAGCCTTCTCTAAGTTGGATCGGCCGGGTTTCAATTGCCGGCGATGCGAAAGAGCCGCGTCTGGCCCTCACCTTCCAGAATAACGTCCCATTTTCCGCTGGCACGGGCGGTGATCTGAATATTCTGTCT
>JABMPG010000816.1 GCA_013203855.1 bacterium | reverse complement strand
TCGTCCAGTTCCCCTCCCTCATGGACCTGATGCTGTGGGTCTCTCAGGGCAATCCCTCCCCGTCCATGATCGGAGCCGACTGCCCCGAACGCAATCTGGGCGCCCTCCGGCGCTACGGGCCCTGGAGACTCATGTCCAACGGCCCCGATCGCGAGTATCACAACAACGATCGCACCGCCAGCCCCTTCAACCCCAACCCCATCGTCCAACTCGGCGTCGACGTCCCCTACGACCCCACCAACGGCACTATCAGCCGAGGAAACCTGATCCGCACCCAGAAGCACCCCGAAGGAATCGCCCGCGAGCCCGACGTGCAGTGAGCAGTCGGGGACCAGGAACTTCTCAAATTCCAGGCGGAACAGCGCAGTGGTTCGCTGATGTTTGGCTACCTGATCGAGTAGATCACAGGCAGTTTCAAGTGTGTTGGGGAACCGCCGTAGCGGTTCGATAGCAGAACTCGCTGCAACCCACCGACCACTAAACTCTGAGAAACACCTGCTCCAGACTCAAGACCGACAACTCAATTCTTGTCAACCCCCTCCTATTCTTGTATCGTTTCCACGCGTTGCGAACTTGGGAAGCCCCGGCCTCACACGCAACCCACACCGGACCAGAAGGAGTTCCTACCCTCATGAACCAGCCGAAATCGGGCATGCAATATCTCCTCGACCCCGCCCTGAACAAGGGAACCGCCTTCACCGAAAAGGAACGCGACGCCCTAGGCCTCCGCGGCCTCGTGCCGCCCCGCGGCTTCACCCTCCAGGAGCAGGAGCATCGCATCCTCGCCAATTTCCGGGGCAAATGCAGCGATCTCGAACGTTACATCTACCTGATGGGGCTCCAAGACCGGAACACAACCCTCTTCTACCAAGTCGTCATCAACAACCTCGACGAGATGATGCCGATCATCTACACCCCCACCGTCGGCGAGGCCTGCCAGAAGTACGGGGCGATTTTTCGCCGCCCGCGTGGTCTTTTCCTCACCAGGAACGACCGAGGCCGCATCGCCCAGGTTCTCCGTAACTGGCCCGCTGCAAACGTGCGGGTCATCGTCGTCACCGACGGCGAACGCATCTTGGGCCTCGGGGACCTCGGGGCCGCCGGCATGGGCATCCCCGTCGGCAAGCTCTCTCTCTACACCGCTTGCGCCGGCATTCACCCCGCGCACTGCCTTCCTATTACCATCGACGTGGGCACGAACAACGAAACATTTCTCGAGGACCCCCTCTACATCGGCCTCCAGGAAAAACGCCTTCGAGGCGAGCCCTATGACGACCTGATCGAAGAATTCGTCCAGGCCGTTCAGGAAGTCTTTCCCAATTGCCTTCTCCAGTTTGAAGATTTCGCGAACCATAACGCCTTCCGGCTTCTACAGAAATACCGCGACCGCATCTGCACTTTCAACGACGACATCCAGGGAACGGGAGCCGTGGCCCTGGCCGGCCTGTACGCCGCACTGCGCTTGACCGGCGACAAAATCACCGACCGCAACGTGCTCTTCCTCGGGGCGGGAGAAGCCGGCATCGGAATCGGAGATACCATCGTCGCCGCTATGGAGCATGAAGGACTCTCCCGCGACAAGGCGCGAAAACGCTGCTGGTTCATGGACTCCAAGGGATTGGTCATCAAAAGTCGCACCGACCTCGCCGAGCACAAAATCGCCTACGCCCACGACCACGAACCCATCGTGGACTTCGTGGAAGCCGTCCGGAAAATCAAGCCGGTCGCCATCATCGGCGTCACGGGCCACCCCGGCGCCTTTGGCCAGTCCATCGTCGAGGCCATGACCGAAATCAACGAACGCCCCATTATTTTTGCCCTGTCCAACCCGACCGCCAATGCCGAGTGCACCGCCGAGGAAGCCTATCGCTGGTCGAAAGGCAAGGCCGTCTTCGCCAGCGGAAGCCCCTTTAAGCCCGTTGAGTACGAGGGAAAGACCTACGTCCCCGGCCAGGGAAACAACGCTTATATCTTCCCCGGCGTCGGCCTTGGCGTCACCCTCTGCGGTGCCCGCCACGTCACCGACGTCATGTTCTTTGCCGCCGCCCGCGCCCTCGCCGGAGAGGTCAAGGAAAGCGATCTCACCCAGGGACGGATCTATCCCCCCCTGCAATCGGTCCGCCGGATCTCAGTCGGCATCGCCACGGCCGTCATCGAAATGGCCCACGAGGAAGGCCTCGCCACAAAAGAAAAACCGGAGAACGTCCGCGCCTTCGTCGAAGCGGAAATGTATCAACCCGAGTACCGGGAATACCTCTGAGGACACACCTACTGACCCGCGTACCGCAGTGCCGCAATTCCGAAGGCGGCCGCCACGACGACAAGGGCCATAACCACGACCAGAACTTTCAAATAGACAACCCGCATCGCCGCCTCCTCAAAGGCTGAAATACTCGTAGTGGATCCGCGTCCGAGGTATCCCCACCTCGCGCAACGCCCTCAAGCTCGCTTTCATCATCCCGGGCGGACCGCATAGATAGACCTGCCCCTCCCCGCCCTCTCCGATATGCTTCCGCAGCAAGCCGGAATCAACATGCCCGGTCTCCCCCCGCCAACCCTCTTCCGACCGGCTCACCACCGGCACATACTGCAACCGAGGCCGCTTCCGGCTCGCGATCTCCTCGAATTCCCCACGAAACACCAGGTCCTCCGACGTCCGCACGAAATGCAACAACACAACCTCCACGTCAAGGCGGATGTCCGCCATGTACCGCAGCATGCTCCTCAAAGGCGTGACCCCGATCCCCCCCGCGATGAAAAACAGCCGGCTTGTTGCCGGATGCATGAGGTACGAGAAACGGCCGTAGGGGGCCTCGACGATGGCTCTGTCCCCGGGCCTTGTCTGACCGATGGTCGCGGTAAAACCCCCGCTTTTCTTGATAGTGGAAACCAAACAGCCGGCCTCGGTCGGACTCGATGAGATCGTAAAGGGGTGTTCTTCCCGAGGAAGGCCCCGTTTTCGCAACAGCGTCAGGAACTGAGCCTGACCGGGAAGATAAGCCGCGACCTCCCTTCCGGAAGGCGGCGTCAGTTTCACCCGATACACATCAGGGGCAACGGAAACCACTTCCTCCACGCTCCAGGCATGAAGGCGCCGCCACCATCGCCGGATCACTTTGTGCCACGCATAGGCCCCCAGAGCCGTCAACATCAGCAACAACCACAGCCCCAGAAGGGCGCCTCCCTCCGCAAGATCCCCCCCAACGAACATGCTGTGAGCAACGCCCAGGAGAAGAACCAGCACGACCGCCACATTATGCACGAATCGCCACTTCCGAAAACCGATCAGAATTCTCTGGAACACGCTAAGAAGCACAATGAAAACGAGGAGGGCCAGCGCGATCTTGCCGAGCCAGATCACCACAGGTTGAGAAAGCGTGAAGAGAAAAGCGGCGCCCTGGTCTCCCATCGCCAGAAACAGCGGGTGGCAGAGCAGGAGCGCACCAGCCAGAACGCCCATAAATCTATGGAAAGAATAGAGAATATCAATGCCGACGGGCCGTTCGATCAACCTGCATCGCGCCGCCAGGACGAACTGAAGGAAAACCAGTGCCAAGCCCAGCAGCGCACAGTTCTTCCCGACTTCCGTGAAAAAGGAACCATCCGTTTGAGGAGTTTGCCAAACCGCAAGCCCCAGGGGAAGAAGAATGACACCCAGATACAAGAGGAACAGAACACCAACCCGCGGGGTGGCATAGCGATACATTCGAAGAAATCCCGCTATGGCGTCCGCCGTGTTCCCTGTCATTCGCACCTGCATCCTTCAGTGTGCGTGTGTCTCACATCCAGCACTTTGGAAAACCGGAATACTGCAAGATCCGGAAGCAGATCTTGCAGTCTTCCAGATGTGTCGTGTTCCGAAACACCCGATTCTCCCCGCGATCGACGCGTGTCGCATTCAGTGGATTTCGAACCGATTCACCGCTCCGTCTATCATGGCCGATAATTCCGTCCACGCCTCTTCGGTGCGCCGGCGAAGATCCTCCCATTCATCCGTCCCGGCCTTCTGCATCCCATAGAGGCCCGAGCTGAAGGCATCCCGTTGGTTCCGAACATCATCGAGGACCGCTTTCAACTCTCCATCATCGCCGATCTGCTTTTCCTCGGCTCGGAGTTCCAGTTTCATCATCCAACGCTCCAAACGCCGAAGGTCGCTTCTCAGGCCTTCCTCGTACTCGTCCCGTGTCGGCATCTGTCTCTCCCACAGAAAAAAAACAATGCACAATTCGAAGGCGGTTGGATAAACACCAAACCTTCATCTTACTCTCACGATCCCCAGGCTGACATAGCAAGAAGAGATTATGCCCAATCGCATCGCACGCAAAAATACGGAGTACCCCGGGAAACTACGGTAAAACATGTGTGGCGGGGTGTTCCGAGCACCCGGACCTTGTTTGATCCCGCGTTTTGTGCGAAAAAGAGGCGCGCGGCAAAAGCCTCTACCGGCCGCAGATTGGCCCCCGACAGGGGACGCAACGGAACAAGGATGATTCGATTGATGGGTCTCATCACCCGCGAAAAGTCCGCCAAATTCGCCCTGACTATCCTCTTGCTCGCGGCTCTCTTCTGGGTCGACAAGTGGAATTCCCTCCTCTTTCACGCTTTGATCGAGCTCTTCGCCATAGTCGTCGCGTGCGGTATCTTCATCGTCGCTTGGAATTCACGCCGCTTTCTTAAAAATCATTACCTTCTGTATATTGGTATCGCTTACCTCTTTGTCGCTGCCTTGGACCTGCTGCATGCCCTCGCCTTCAAAGGCATGGGCGTCTTCCCCCAGCGCAGCGCCGACCTCCCCACCCAGATCTGGGTCGCCGCCCGCTTCACCGAGAGCATCTCCCTGGCCCTGGCCGCCCTGTTCTTCAGACGGACCTTTCGGGTCCGACTTGTGTTTGGAGCCTATGCCGTCGTTTTCATTCTCCTGCTTCTGTCCGTTTTCCGATGGGATATCTTCCCCACCTGCCTGGTGGAAGAGGGCGAAGTGTTCCGCGGGGCCACCGATTTCCGCGGACTCACTCCTTTCAAGATCACCAGCGAATATCTCATCTGCATCATCCTTGCCATCGCCCTTCTGGCCTTGTACCGCCACCGGCACATCTTCGACCGCGGCATCTACCGCCTGATCGCCGCCTCTATCCTCTTCACCATCGGTTCGGAGCTCTGTTTCACCCGCTACATCGGCGTCAACGATTTTCCCAATCAGGCCGGCCATTTCCTCAAACTCATTTCCTTCTACTTCATGTACAAGGCCATCATTGAGACTGGCCTCCGCCAGCCCTACGACCTTTTGTTTCACGATCTCCAAGACAGCGAAGCCTCCCTGCAGCTTAGCGAGCGAAAGTTTGTCAAAGCCTTCCGCTCCAGCCCGACGGCCCTCGCCGTCTCAAGCCTGTCGAGCGGCCGCATCGTCGAATGCAACCGCCGTTTTCTCGACATGTGCGCGGTCTCACGGGAAGAAGCAGACACGGAAACGGTATGGCGGGATATCTGGGCGGTTCCACACGAGGCAGATCGCTTCCGTGAACTCCTTCTCGAACAGGGCGAAGTCCGCGACATGGAGATCGCCCTGAAAGGCCGGGACGGGCATGGGCGAACCAGCCTGATCTCCGCCGAACTCATCGATATCGAGATGCAGCCCCACGTTCTGTCGATCCTCGTCGACATCAGCGAGCGCAAGAACATGGAAGAGCGCCTGCGTCAAAGCCATCTCGAGCTAGAGGAGCGCGTCCGGGAACGCACTGAAGAGCTGGCCAGGGCCAACAGCAGCCTCCAAGCGGAGGTTCACCAGCACAAGGAAACGGCCGAAGCGCTGAGGAAACGCACCTATGACTTGAACGAACGGGTCAAGGAGATCCGCCTCCTTTTCACGGTTCATGAGATTATTGAGGACAAGAACGAACGCCTCGATCGGCAGATCCAGCAAATCGCCGATGCCATGCCCGACGGATTCCAGCATCCCGACCGATGTGGAGCCCGGATCATCCTGCACGACCAGACCTACCTGTCCCCGACCTTTGCCGAGAGCCGCTGGCGGCTCCGCGAGGAGATCTCCGTGGACGATGCAACCATCGGCTCCATCGAAGTGTGCCTGAGCAAAGGCCCCCCAGAGGCCGAAAAGCCCTTCTTTGAAGAGGAAAGAGCCCTTCTGAGCGCCATCGCTCTTCAGATCGGTGAGAACATCAAACACCGTCAGACCCAGGAGGCGGTCGCAGAGAACGAGGAATTGCTCCGCACCACGTTGAACCTCCTGCCCGTCGCCGTCTGGATCGCCGATGAGAACCGCAATTTCGTCTTGAACAATCCGGCGGCCGAGGAGATCTGGGGAGGCAGTCGCTTCACGAACGACGAGGAACACCGCGAGCACAAAGGCTGGTGGGCCGACACTGGCCAACCCTTGCGCGACGACGAGTGGGCGCTGGCCCGCGCCTTCCGAACAGGCGAAGCATCCGTCAACGAATTCATCGAGATCGAGGCCTTCGACGGCTCTCGCAAGATGATCCTGAACTCGGTCATGCCTATCAAGGACGAGAAGAACTGCGTGAGAGGCGCCGTGGTCGTCAACCAGGACATCAGCCATCGCGTGCAGGCCGAGATGGAGATCCGAAAACTCAACGAGGAACTCGAGGCCCGCGTCCGCCAGCGCACCGTCCAATTGGAAACGGCCAACCGCGATCTGCACGTCGAAATCGCCGAACGCAAACGCACGGAACAGGCCCGCGAACGACTGGTCGCGATCCTCGAGGCCACTCCTGACATGGTCTCCACCGCCGATGTGGACGGCCGCATCCTCTACCTGAACCAAGCGGGACGCCAAATCCTTGGACTGACCCCCGAAGGAGAAATCGACCATTTCACGGTTCCCGACTTCCACCCCCCCTGGGCTGCCGAACTCATCCTGAAAGAAGGAATCCCGACGGCCCTCGAAAAGGGCGTCTGGAAGCACGAAACCGCTCTTCGGGATCGAGACGGAAACGAAATCCCCACCCTCCAGATCATCATCGCCCACAAGGCGCCACAAGGTAGGGTGGACTACATGTCCACCACCGTTCACGATATTTCGGAGCAAAAACGAGCCGAACGCGCCCTGCGGGAAAGCGAGCATCGCTATCGCGCCATGGGCGACTCGATCCCCTACGGCGTCTGGCTGACATCTCCCGAAGGGGAAATCGAATATGTCAGTCCTTCCTTCTCAGAACTCCTGGGCATGAGCCTTGACGAAATGCGTGACTGGGGATGGACGCGTCGACTGGTTCCCCTGGATGTGGAACCCATGCTGGCTCGTTGGAAGCACTGTCTCAGTACAGGTCAGGTCTGGGAATGGGAACATCGCATCCCGGACCAGGACGGAAACATCCGCATCATTCTCAGCCGCGGCCGCCCCGTCCGCAACGATGAAGGAAACATCATTTCCTGGGCCGGGATCAACCTCGACATCACCCTGCGCAAGGAAGTGGAGAACGCCCTCCAGGCCAGCGAGGAACGATATCGCCGCCTGGCCGAAACAAGCACCTTCGGCCTCCTGGTCGGCGACCTTCATGGGCGCGTGAGTTACATCAACCAGAACCTCCTGAAGATGCTGGGATACACTCAGGAAGAAGTCGAACGCGGGGACATCAACTGGACAAAACTCACGCCGGAGCAATATGCCGACAAAGATCGAACAGCCATCCAGCAACTCCGATCCCAAGGCGCATGCGACCCGTACGAAAAAGCCTACCTCGCGAAAAACGGCCGCCATGTCCCCATCCTGACCGGCGCTTCAGTCCTGGACGAACTGCCCGACGGCAACATCCAGATGGCCGTATTTGTCACCGACCTCACCGAGCTGGAT
>JABMPG010000815.1 GCA_013203855.1 bacterium | reverse complement strand
GGACGAGAACGCTTTTAAGGTCTCGGATGTTGCTCTCGACCAGGTGCGCGATGGCCTCGAGGATGTCGTCCTTCAGGTCGATTTCGGATTGGCCCATCTGGTTGCGGAGGATGGCCAGACGGGTTTCCAGGTCGGGCGGCTGGATATCCACGATGATTCCCGCGCTGAAGCGGGAGCGGAGCCGTCGCTCGAGATGGCCAATTTCCTTGGGCGGCCGGTCCGAAGTCATGACGATCTGTTTGTTGGCCTGGTAGAGAGCGTTGAAGATCTGGAAGAACTCCTCCTGGGCGCGCTCCTTGTCCGCCAGGCAGTGAATGTCGTCGATCAGAAAGACGTCCGGGCTCTTGTGGAGGGCGCGGAACTGCCGGACGGTATTGTTCTGGATCGCCTCGATGAGAGCGTTGGTGAATTCCTCGCTCGAGGTATAGAGGACGCGCTTGCCTTGCCCCATGAGCTCGTTGGCGATGGCGTGAAGAAGATGGGTCTTCCCCAAGCCGACGTCGCCGTACACGAACAGCGGGTTATAGTCGCTTCCGGGCGTTTTGGCCACGGCCATCGAGGTCGCGTAGGCGAAATTATTGCGCGAGCCGACGATGAAATTGCCAAAGGTGTACTCCTTCAGGATCGGCAGCATTTCATAGGACTGGGCCGCGCCGTTGCCGCCGGGGGAAAGGAGTTCGGCGATCTGGCCGGCGGTGACGGAGCCGCCCGATTCGGAGAGTCTGCGCAGGGCAAGCAGGACGTTTTGCTGTTCGCCCATCCGCGATTCGATCTGTTCCTGAAGAGCGCCGACCTGGGGGTCGTCGGGCGCCAGGTTCTGGATCTTGCTAAGGGTCTTCAGGGCGGCGGTCAGGTCGTTGTGTTCGGCCTGTACGGTGGCAATGTTTCCGAGTTCGGACAGGAATTCTTCGCGCCGATCAAGATTCTTGAGCAGTTCCGAGCGCCTGCAGCGCATTTCGATGTCGCCCGGGAAGCGGACCAATCCTTCGATGAGAGTCGCGTCGGCCGACTCCAGATCGCCACGTTCGATCTGGGTGTCGCAGGTGCGCAGGTAGCGATCGCGCATCTGGTCGGGAGAAGCCAGCTGATCCTCGAGTTGAAGGGCCCGTTGGCGCAGGTCGTCCCGTGTGGGCTCGACGGCCAGACCTGTTTCGAGGGTGACGATGGCCTGGGCGACGAGTCCCTTGCGTTCGAGTCCCAAGGAAACCGCCAAGGCCAGATCGGCCGTTCCGTCGCGCATCCCGGCCTCGGCCCGGAATCTCATCGCCTCCGTCATCAGTTCGAGATCGTTGGGCGCGAGGCGAAGCGCGTGATCGTAGCGTTCGGCGGCGATGTGAATCGAACCCTTCCGGCGAAGGAGCTCGGCCCACTCGCGCAGATCTCGAACGGCGGCGGCCGGTTTGCCGGCGGCTTCGAGAAGTTCGATCCGCCGGACCCGGGCCGGTTCGAACTCGGGCGCATCTCGCAGGATCAGGCCCAGGAGATCCGCCGCGCGGTCGGTATGTTTCCCTTCGACGACGGCGTCGAGGAGATGCGCGGTGTCCTCCCAGTTTTCGCAATGGCTTGCCGTATGGCGACACAGGTCGATCCAGCGGGGCAGCAGATCCTCGGCGGGCGCGTCGGCCCGGCGGAGCATCTCCCTAGCCAGCGCCAGGGCGGATTCGGAGGAGTTGGCCTGATTGTGAAGCGGAACCAGCTGGTCAAAAACCTCCAGGGCGGTTTTCCAGTCGGGCAGGTCGCAGAGCGTGAGCAAGCGCTGTTCCAGGACCTGCCGATCTTCGGGGAAACGATCCGCCAGACGCCCGGCGAGGCGGCCCGCATTGTCCACGTCCCCAGAAGCGCGATAGGCCTCGAGCAGCAGGAGCGCGTCATTGCGATAGTCGCCGTAGTGTTCGGTCGCCTCGTGGATGCGAATGGCGCTCTCCAGAACGCTGATTTCATGCGGATCGGATTTGAGCGACTCGCGGCAGAGTTCGAGAGCGTCATCCCACTGTTTGCGGGCGATATAGATCCGGATCATCTTTTCGCGCAGTTCGCGGGCGTCGCGCGTGTTTTCGAGCTGCTCGTAGAGAACGAGAATCTCGCGGAGAACCTGCGTGTCCTTTGGCTTGATCTCGCTGATCTTGAGCAGCATGTCGAGCTGGGCGTCGGGCGAGCCCTGCTCGCCGTAGAGATCGGCCAGCGACTCGTAGGCTTCAAGAGCCTTCTGGTCCTGCCCGGCCTTCAGGCGGAAATCGGCGAGTTTTTCGATGACCGACAGGTCGTGTGGATCGAGCTCGACCAGGTGCTGCAGAATATCGATCGCCTTGTGGGGCTCCTCCTTCGTGGACAGGAGATCCGCCGCCTGAAGAAGAGCCCGTCGGGCCTCGTCGTTACGACCGACGCGCGAGAGGACCGACGCCATGGCCATCAGGAGTTCGCAGTGCAGCGGTGCCTTGTCGACGAGGGCGCGAAGCATCTCGAGAGACAGGTCGGTCTTTTCCGTTTCATTCAGAAGGGGCAGGATACTTGTCCCGGCCTCGACGAGTTCATCGGTCATGTCCAGCCCGGCCAGGGCTTTGAGATAGCGGTGCTGAAGGTGCAGGTCCTCGGGCTCGATCTCGAGAACGGACTCGTAGAAGGGCAAGGCCTCCTCGATCTGATCGCGCGACTCGTGTTCGTCGATGATCTGCATCAAAGTCGATACGGCCTTCTGGGAATCTCCCTTCGCGCGGTAGATGCTCGCCTTGAAGGAAAGGGCGATGGGCTTGCCGGGACCTCCCTGTTCGATCAGGGGCTCGACCCATTCGAGGGCTTGGTCATGCTCCTCGGTCTCGAGGAAATTCTGCGCCAGGTCGAAGGCCAGCGCGTCGGCGTCATGGTCTCGCCCGCTCTGGCGATAGACGCGGTAGATCTCCTTTAGAATGTCGGGGTTGCCGGGGAAGCGGGCGCGCAGATCTTCGAGGATCTGAAGGGCGAGGTCGCCCCATTCGGCATGCACGAACCCTTCGATCAGTCCCAGCCCCTCGCGGAGAATCTCTGGATTGATTTGAGGATTGGTGACAAGCGTCTGCAAGTGTTTGAGGCGGATGTCGTCCTGTTTCGGGTTGAGTTCCAGTATCTGGCGGTAACATGCAAGCGCCTGCTCGGCTTCTCCGGCCTCGCGATGCCGGTCGGCCTGGTCGGAGACATGATCGATGGCCTCGTCGATGCGGCCAGTCTGGACCAGGAGCCCCACGACGGCCGAGTCGATCTGCGGGTCATCGAGATCGAAGGCGCTGATGCGGCGGTAGATATCGATGGCCTGATCGGTCTGACCCGATTCGACGAAAGCCCCCGCGACGTTCTTCATCTCCTGGAGCATCTCGTCTCCGCGACCGGCGGAGTAGAGACACTGGGCCAGCTGCAGCCGGGAGTCCAGATCATCCGGATTGGCCTCCAGGTACTGCTCGTAGATGGGAATGGCTTCTTCGAAGCGTTCGAGGCGCGTATAGAGGCCGGCGAGCCGCTTCTGAAGTTCGGGCAGGAGATCGTCCTGTCCCAGTTCGCGGCAGATCCGCAACATTCCGGCCGCAGCGCCCGGATTGTCCGGCTCGAGTTCGGCGGCCCGCGAATAGGCCTGGTAGGCAGCCGAGGCGGATTCTTCCCTCGAGTAGTCCTGCGCGGCGTGGATGTAAGCGGTCGCCAGCTCCCCCCGCAGAGAAACGGCCTGTTCGTCCCGGCCCAGATCGCGGTACAACTTATAGAGGCGTTCGAGGGTGGTCAGATTCCCGGGCCAGCGGTCGCGCACCCTCTCGACCGTCTCGAGGATCAGCCCTGCATCCTGACCCGCGAAGCCATCCACCAACTCCAAACATTGGGAAACGGCACGGTCCGGATCTTGATCTTCCGTGGCGCCGAGAATGGCCCGCACAATTTCCACGCGGAAATCGTCCCGCTGCGGATCGATGTCGAGAATCTGTTGAAATCCCTGCAGGGCCTGTTCCAGGTCGCCGTTCTTTACGGCCTTGCGGGCGCGAGCCGCGATCTGCTCGATGGCGTCGTCAGCCCGGCCCACCTTGACCAGAAGGTCCACCATGGCGTCGGTGATATCGGTCGATTCCGGTGTCATCGAATCGATCTGGTGGTAGATCTCGAGAGCCTTGTCCGCGTCTCCGACGTTTTCGAATTGCCGCGCCACGCCAACCATCTCGTTGATCATCGCCTCCTGATCGCCTTGGCGATGAAAGCATTCGGCCAGCCGAAGCCGGATTTCCACGTCCTCGGGACTGTGTTCAAGAAAGCGACGATAGATCTCGGCCGCCTTCCCCTCTTCCTCCAGGGAGACATAGAGCCGGGCCAGGCGCTTCTGGAGGCTACCCACCTCCTCGATGTTGCCCTGTTGGTTGCAGATCTCCACCAGGCCCTCGAGAGCGGTGCGATTCTCCTCCTGAAGACTCAGAACATGCTGGAAGGCTGCATAGGCCTTGTCCAGATCCCCGGACTCCACGGCCTCGACTGCGGTTTCGAGCCGTTTCTCGAGCAGTTCATCGACGCCCGGCACTTCCACGTCCAGATGGAAATGCCGAACGAGCTCGACCAGGGCTTCGTCCGGGTCGAGATCCTTCACCATGGCCACTAACTTGATCAGATCGAGCGATTTGCGCCCGGGGCATGGAGTATAGGAGCACTTGCCCTTTTTCGTCAGCTTGTCGATCGAAAGGGTGCGGAACACCTGTTCCTTGTGGATGGGACAGAAGCACCGGAGAGCCTTGTCCGTTTCCTGGATCGTGTCTGTCCGATAGTCTAGAAATTCCAGCACCCCCCGCACCGTAAGGGAGTCCAACACGGCCTTGACTGTGTCCTGCGTAGTGGTGGTAGCCATCCGAAAGCCTGTCCGCCTCGAAATTCTGGGAGAGTCACCGGGTCCCGGACGCGGAAAACTCTTTGCCCCTCTATCCATATCGACGCAATAGGGTGGAAGGTGAAATGGAGAATGGTGACTTTTTCGGTTGAGAAGCCGCCGGTTAGATGTGGACTACCGGGGCGTTCTTGGATCAGAGAAGACACAGGCGCAGTAATGCTGACTGCGGGGCACATGCTTGGCTACTTCATTTCACATGCAGCGCGATGTCCAGCGCCGCAACCGAGTGCGTGAGGGCGCCGATGGACACGCGGTCGGCGGGAATGTCGGCGTATTGGGCCAGGTTGTCCAGCGTAACTCCCCCCGTGATCTCGGTCAGGATTCGGGAGCCGGCGTCACGGTTGTGATGGCGCACCCGCAGGGCGGCCCGTCGTAGCGTTTCGCGGTCCATGTTGTCGAGAAGGACCAGATCCGCCCCGTGGCGCAGGATTTCCTCGAGCTCCTTCATGTCCCGCGCTTCGATGGAGACCTTCAGGTCCTGGCCCCTATTGTGAGCATGGACGCGCTCCAGAGCCGGCCCGACGCCTCCCGCAGCGTCCACGTGATTGTTCTTGATCAGATACATGTCGTACAGGGCGAAACGATGATTCACCCCGCCGCCGGCGACCACTGCGTACTTCTCGAAAAGGCGCCAGCCGGGGGTGGTTTTCCGAGTGTCGGCCACGTCGATCGAACTGCCCATTTCCCGCAACGCCTTCACGTGCTTCCGAGTGAGGCTGGCCACCCCCGACAGGTGCTGAAGGAAATTCAGCATCAGCCGCTCGGCCGTCAGGATCGAGCGGACCGGGCCCGAAAGGCGCGCGATATTCTGGCCGGGTTCAAGATCCTGTCCGTCCCGGGAGAGACCTTCGAATTTCACATCGGGGTCGACCAGACTCATCACCTTGCGGGCCACCTGCACTCCGCAAAGCACGCCCCGGGTCCGCGAAAAGATTCGGCCCTGTCCAGGTTGATCGGCGGGGATGGTCGCCTCCGAAGTCACGTCGCCGCTTCCCACATCCTCGGCAATCGCCTGACGGATGCGTTCTGCGATTTCAGGAGTGAATTCCAAGGAAGGGAAGATGTCGAGGTGGTCGGTCATGGGTTTGAGTCTTGAGTCTACAAAAGTTTGCCGTGTCTCTGTCTGAATTTCAAATTTCGAACTTTGAACAACAGACTTTCAGTACATATGTTCTGGGCCGGGGTATTCGCCCTGGCGCACGTCCTCGGCGTAGGCGCCGATGGCTTTTCGAATCTGATCGCCGACATCGGCGTAGCGTTTGACAAACTTCGCGGAAGGGGTAAACGTCAGACCCAGCAGGTCTCCCAGCACCAGCACCTGCCCGTCGCACGAGACCCCCGCGCCAATTCCGATGGTTGGAATCCGGAGCGACTCGGTGACCTTCTTCGCCAGATCGGCCGGCACGCACTCGAGAACCACACTGAAACAGCCGGCCTCCTCAAGGGCGCGGGCATCTTCGAGGAGTTCCGCCGCCTCGCGGGCCTCGCGGGCCTGCACTCGGTACCCACTCAGAGCGTGGATGGACTGGGGGAGCAGTCCGACATGGCCCATAACCGGAATGCCAGCCTCGACGATCCGGCGGATGGTGGCGACGATGGGGCGCCCTCCTTCGACCTTGACCGCTTCGGCGCCGCCTTCCTGCACCAGGCGCACGGCGTTGCGCAGGGCTTCCTCGGCGGTGATCTTGTAGGACATGAAGGGCATGTC
>JABMPG010000082.1 GCA_013203855.1 bacterium | reverse complement strand
ATGTCAACTAGCGCATCACGCATGCGGTCATCACCGTCCCGGCCTATTTTCGCGACGGCGAGCGGAAGGCCACCATCGCCGCCGGTGCTGCGGCCGGCCTGGACGGGCTTCAGGTCATCAACGAGCCCACTGCGGCCGCGGTGGCGTATGGTCTATCCCGAGAACAGGTAGGTTGCCGCCTCATGGTCTACGACCTCGGTGGCGGAACGTTCGACGTGACATTGCTCGACCTCACCAAGGACGGCGTAAGGGTTCGTACGTCGGATGGGGACCACCAGCTCGGTGGGAAGGACTGGGACGACCGGATCATCGAGTTCCTCGCCAACCAGTTCCGGGACGAGTTCGGCGCGGATCCGCTCGAAGACGCCGAAAGCATCTCAGATCTCCTGATCCAGGCAGAGAACGCAAAGAAGAAGCTCACCTCGTTCGATTCAACGACCATCGCGATCGCCCACGATGGGTGCCGCGGTCGATATCAGATGGACAGAGCGAAGCTTGAGGAGATCACGTCGGACTTGATGGAACGTACGATCTCGCTAACGAAGCGGGTGATCGAGGCCACGAAGCTCCAGCCCAAGGACATCGATGGCATCCTCCTCGTGGGTGGTTCGACGCGCATGCCCATGGTGCGCCGATTCATCGAAGAGACGTTTCACCAACCTCCCATGTGCGGGATCAATGTAGACGAGGCGGTTGCACTCGGTGCTGCTGCCGTCGCAGCCCATGTGGCCGAGGGCCCGAAACGGAATGGCCTGTCGCGCAGACGTTCGGGGGGGGGACTCCAGATCGTTGACGTGACGACCCACGGTCTCGGTGTCATCGCAATCAACGAGGCTGGCACGGCCTACATCAATGAGGTCGTCCTTGCCAAGGACGCGGCGATTCCGTGCACGATGAGCCGAAGCTTCCACCATCGCGCCGGGAAGCTCGGGCAGGGAGGCATCGAGTTCTTCATGACGCAGGGCGAGTCCACCCAGCCGAACGAGGTCGCGTATCTCGGAAAGTACCTGATTCGGCAGATTCGTGGTGCCGGCCGATTGGGCATGCAGGACATCGAGATCAAGTACTCATACGATAGGAGCGGGACTGTTGGCGTGATGGCAACCGACCGGGTTTCCGGTGCCCAACTGCAGGTGGAGCGAGAGGCCTTGCCCTCCGACATCCCGGACCGGTTCATGGTTCCACCGCGCAATGACCCCTACACGCTTCATCGCGGCGTCCACGCAATCCCGTACGCCATTCGCGACAAGTACGGCAACGCCGACGGCTCCACCTACGATCTGGCACAGGATGGAGCCTTCTCGGGAGTACGAGTTGCGGTGCTTCAACTCTACTCTGGCGAGGGGTTCGACTTCAGCAAGCCGATTGCCGCGCTGTCTGAGAAGGGCTTCGTTGTGGACCGACTAACGACTATGCCGAGCCCACGGAAGCTCTCAGAACTCCTGACGAGGTCGAGCCAGCTGTGGATCATCTCGGGGTCGACGCTGTCCATCAAGTCGGCGCACGCAGACGCAATTGCCGACTTCTTCCAAGCGGGTCACGGCCTTTATCTCTGGGGGGACAACGACCCCTACAACGCTGATGCGAATCTCGTCGCGAAGCGTCTCCTTGGGGCGTCTCTGTCCGGAAACTATTCGGGGGACCAGGTCGTCGGTGTCCGCCCCAAGCGGGGCGACCGATCCGGCATGGTCGAAGGCCATCTGGTTTGTACCGGCATCGAGAAGCTCTACGAGGGAATAACGATAGCGAGCGTGTCTCTGGGGTCAAAGTTGGCACCAGTCGTATACGCGTCGGACGGCACCGTGGTCGTCGCCGAGTACGCGAGGGGAGGAAGGCGGGCTCTGCTCGATGGGGGGTTCACACGCCTCTACCACAAGTGGGACACGGCCGGAACTGGGCGATATGTGAAGAACGCAGCGGCGTGGCTCGCGAACTTCGAACATTTCGGCGAATCCCTGTTTTCGAGGGCAGGTGAGAGAACCGCCGGGGGTGCCGCGTGAGTCAGGCCGTCGGAATTGATCTCGGAACAACGAACTCAGCGATCGCGAGACTCGACGCGCACGGCCAGCCAGTGGTCATGCCCAACGTCGAGGGGAACTCCATCACTCCTTCGGTCATTTGCTTTCGAGATGGTGAGATCCTCGTCGGCGACACGGCGAAGGAGATGCAGGCGCTTGGTACTTGGCCTGTGGCCGCCTTTTTCAAGCGGCAGATGGGGGATCCTCTCTTCCTCTTCCACGCCGACGGCACGGACTACACAGCGGCCGACCTCTCCGCGGTCCTACTACGGAAGCTGAAGTCAGACGCTGAAGCCCATGTCAACGAGCGCATCACGCATGCGGTCATCACCGTCCCGGCCTATTT
>JABMPG010000814.1 GCA_013203855.1 bacterium | reverse complement strand
TGGCTGACGATGGCGCGGATCGTGCGCGGACAGATCCTCTCGCTGAAGCACCGGGAGTTCATCGATGCGGCCGCGGCGCTGGGTTTCAGCCGCCGGAGAATCCTGTTCCGGCATCTGATTCCGAACGCGCTCGGCCCGATCATCGTTTACGCGACCCTGACCGTCCCCAACGTGATCCTTCTGGAAGCCTTCGTGAGTTTTCTGGGGCTGGGTGTTCAGGCGCCCATGCCGTCGTGGGGCACGCTGATCAACGAAGGCGCGCAGGTCATGGAGGAAAACCCGTGGCTTCTCGTCTTCCCCGGCCTATTCCTATCGGGAACCCTCTTCGCGCTGAATTTCCTGGGAGACGGTCTGCGGGATGCGCTGGATCCGAGAATGGGGCGGGATTTCTGACATCTATCGCCTCGACTCGAGCAATCTTTCCGGCAGCAGGTAGCTCGTCACATAGTCCCCCACCGCTTCGGGAATGGACGTCATCGGCTTCTCACAGCCAGCCAGTCGGATTTTGTCCATCTCGGCGCAGGTGTGGTACTGGTACTTGCCCTTCAGATGCTCGGGCATATCGGCGTATTCGATGTTCGGCTCGCGGCCAAGGGCCTCGAAAATCGCGGTGATCAGGGCGTTCCAGGTGGTGGCCTGGCCGAGGCCGATGTTGAAAATTCCGTTGGTCTCGGGATGCTCCATGAACCAGGCCGTCATCTCGACAGCATCCTTGACGTAGATGAAATCGCGCTCCTGTCCGCCATCGACGTACTCGGGGCGGTCGGATTTGAAAAGGCGGATCTTTCCGGTCTGCTGGATCTGTTCAAAGCCCTTGGCGACCATGCTGCGCATATCGCCCTTGTGCCATTCGTTAGGGCCGAAGACGTTGAAGTATTTCAGGCCGACGATCCGGTCGAGAAATCCCTGCCGGAGAGCCCAGATGTCGAAGAGCTGCTTCGAGAAGGCGTAGGCGTTGAGAGGCCGGAGGGCCTCGATGGCGGCGTGATCGTCGGAATAGCCGTTGGCCCCGTCGCCATAGGTGGCCGCGCTGGAGGCGTAGATGAACCGTGCCCGGCTGCGGACGGCGAACCGGGCGAGGGATTTGGTGTACTCGAAGTTGTTGCGGACGAGGAAGGCGACATCGGTTTCGGTCGTGCTGGAGCAAGCGCCAAGGTGAAAGATGGCCTCGGCGTGATCGTCGAAGACACCGGCTTCGATATCGAGGAGGAAGTCGCCGCTCTGGCGATAGTCCTGGAATCGAAGGCCGGAGAGGTTCTGCCAGCGTTCGTCCCGGGACAGGGTGTCGACGACGAGAATATCGTCGCGGCCCATCTCGTTGAGTTTCCAGATCAGGGCGCTGCCGATAAACCCCGCTCCGCCGGTGACAATGATCACGATGCAGTCCCTCCTTTCGGAGTCGATTTGACGCGGTGAGCCGGGTGATGTCAACCGCAAAACCACTTCGGCCCTTGCGGCAGGATGCGAAAAACCGCATAATGCACCAATTGGAATCAGAAGTGGGTGAGAGGCACAATCTCAAAGAGAGAAGGCGTAACATGAACGAAAAGCCCGACGATCCCCGGCCTGAAGATCCGGCGGAACAGCAACTCGACCCGGCGACCCAGTCCACACCCCTGCGTATCCAGAGCCAGCCAGCGCAAGGCGGGCAGCGGCCCCACTGGACGCAGCCGGACGGGGAGGCCTATCGGGCTCAGTCGGCTTCGCCTCCTCCTTTTGGCGGAGGCCATGCCGCAGCTCCTCCCCCGAAGAGAAAATCGCGCAAAGGGCTCTACATTCTCCTGTTTGTGCTGCTCGTATTCCTGGTTTTCGGGCTGCTCATGGTCTCGCTCGTCGCCCGGATCTTTTCGACCGTGACGGGCGGCGCCGGTCCGACGCATCCAGTCCGAGGCGGCAACAAGGTGGCCCTGCTGCGGATTGACCATGTTATCGCCGATGAGGATCTGACCTTCGAGATCATCCAGCACTACAAGGAAGAGGCGAAGATCCGGGCAGTACTGGTGAGGATCGATACGCCGGGGGGCACCGTGGGCGCTTCCCAGGAGTTGTACCAGGCGCTGGAAGATCTCCAGACCAGCGGCAAGCGGGTGGTCGCTTCCTTCATGAACGTGGCCGCGTCGGGGGGCTACTACGTCGCTGCCGCCGCTGAAGAGGTCTTCAGCAATCCGGGCACGGTCACGGGAAGCATCGGCGTGATTTTCTCCGTGCCGAACGTCGAGGAGATGGCCGACAAGATCGGCATCCGCCAGCAGGTGGTGAAGAGCGGGCGGTTCAAGGACATCGGCTCCATCACGCGGTCCATGACGCCGGAGGAGAAACAGTTGCTTCAGAATGTGATCGACGACACGCACAACCAGTTCGTCGAGGCGATCCTCAAGCATCGCCGGGAGCGCCTGAACACGGCCGCAGACGCCCTGGCCACGGAGGATCCGGATCTCGCCCGCCAACTCGGACCCGCCCCGACGGGCGAGGATCTGCTCCGCCATATCGCCGACGGGCGCATCCTCACGGGGCGTCAGGCCCATGTGTACGGCTTGGTCGATCATATCGGCACCCAGGCGGACGCGTTGAAACGCGTGGCCGAGATGGCCGGGATCAGCGATCCAGAGATCTACGAGTATCGCCCCAAGCGGGGCTTTGCCCAGCTTTTCGGCGCGGAGGCCCACGCGCTTCTGCAGGGCAGTCCGTTCCGGCCCGGCGTTCGTCTGGAATACCGGATGCCTTGAGGTATAGCCTTTTCTGACCCTTCCCCAGGAGTGGATTCATGAGTCCCGATCGTTCAGTGCATGATGAACAGCTGGCGGAGATCGATCGCAATCGCGTGCGTCGGCCGGTCTGGCGGCGGCGGCTGGGTTGTCTGGTTTTTCTCCTTCTGATCTCGGGAGCGCTGGCCTACGTCTATCGCGACCGGCTGCGGGTTCTCGTTGAACCAGAGACATATGAGCGATTGGCGGAGAAAAGCGGCGAGGTGGCGCGGATTCCGCCACGGGATGTCTTGCAGAGTCTCCGCGAGAAAACGGCCGCTATCCAGAGCAAACTCGAGAACCGGACCGAGCCGGGAAGTCTGAGAGAAGATCTCGAGGCGCTGCGTGAAGAGATCGCGCGGAAGAGCCAAGCCACCGGGAAGACCCTTCAGCGTCAATGGGAGGAACTGACGGACGAGACGGAGCGCCTGGTCGAGGAGGTGCGAGACAAGACGAAAGACGTGGACCGCGAGGGCCTGCGGCAACGTCTGGGCGCGCTGGTCGGTCGCCTCGACGCGATGCAGGAGGGGCTCGATCTGCCGTTGCCAGAGCGGCCCAACAAGAGGGTGTCGGTACTGCTGGTGGATCTCGGGGAGAATCCCGACAACGTGGTGGCGGCGGTTCGGGATCTGAACCCGATTTTGGAGGAGAAAGAGGCGCGGGAACTGGTCGAAGATCTGCCCGCGGCCCTGGCGCGGGATGTGTCAAGCGAGCAGGCCGATCGGGTCCGGGAACAGATCGAGGCGGCCGGAGGCCGGGTGCGAGTGCAAAGTAACCGGTAGATTGGCGCCGGAATCGGAGATCTTGACCTCATTTTCAGATTCGGTCTCTGCTCGTTTTATGTCTTAACTTCCTTGCCCCTTTTCGGGGCGGCTTTCTATAATACTTGTCGGTCGGATCGCTCAGAGCGAACGGTCCGGGTTCGATATCTCTGGCAGGATCATCAAGGAGCATGTGCATGAGACGATTTCTCTCGCGTCCCGCTTTGGGAGTTCTTCTTCTGGCGGCGATGCTGATGACAGGCGCAGCAGCAGGTCAGGACACTCCGGAAGACGATTATCCGGGGGAAATACTATACGGCCGGTTTTCGCCGGATCCCGGGCAGAAAACGGGCGCGGGGGTACGTGTGGCCCGCGTGGTGAGGCGCGAAGAACTGCCGGGTGGACCGTGGGCGACCGGCGACATCGGCGACTATATCATCGAGAGCACCGAGGCCCGAGTAATCGTCCGCGGGGATCTGCGCTCTCCCATGCAGGATGGCGTTCCGGGCCCGGGCCAGATCGTGGACGTGGCCTTCAACGACCAGATGTGGGACTCTTTCGGAGGCCTGACCCAGATGGCACGGGTGAACGGCGAGATCGACGAGGTGGTCTTCAGCACGATTCAGGTAAAAGAGCCCGCAAACGAGCATAGCCAGCCCTTTCTGGCATGCTACGGCGTCCTGCGCGGTCACCAGCAGGTCCAGGTGATCACGGTACTGTACCTCGTGCCCAACCAACCGATTCTGGCCGTGGAAAGCCGCTTCACGAACACGGGCGAGGAGCCCCTGAAGATCGGCATTGTCGACTCTTCGTCCTGGGGTGCCCTGGGGGTGTTCCTGGGAGGGTACGGCGTGCCCTCCTACAGCCACCATCTCCGGATGGGCGTGCATTGGATCTGCGGTTTCCGGGACGATTTTGTCCTGGGAATCGTCAATCAGTCCCGGCAGCCCATGGCGATTCTGGACACGAATCAGAACCGCTCGGTACTACTGCACGACGAGAGAGAGATTCAGCCCGGACAGATGGGGCTCGCCAATCGCCATCTCATCCTCACGCGGGGGGACATGGCGCCGATTTCCGAGTTCTCGCTGCGGACGAAGCAATTCGACTACGGCTGGCTGTCCGGCACGATCCGGCAGTACACCGACAAGGCTCCGGCGACGGGCGAAGAGGTGGACATTTACTGGATTCACCCGGACAAGGACGCCAAGTACAAACTGAATCCATACGGCATGACACAGACCAATGAGCAGGGCCACTACAGGTTCCCCCTGCCGGTAGGTGAGTATTTTGCCCGCAGTCACTCCCGGGGCCGCCCCGTGGTTCCTCCACGACAAGCATCTTTCTTCATCCGGAAGAACCAGGTGACCGAGCAGGATTACATGCAGACCGAGGTTAACCGTTTCTCCTTCGAGGCAATCGACGGGACAACCAGCCGGAGCATGCCGGCCAAGGTGCGCTTTGAGTCGATCGAAGGCGAAAAGATCGCCGACCTGGGACCCGCCTGGGAGGCCGAGGGCGCGCGAGATGTTGTCTATCTCAGGCCGGGACCGAACGAGGTGCCCCTGCCCAGCGGAAGGTTCAACTGCATCTTCAGCCGGGGGCCGGAATACGAGATCGTCCAGCGCGAGATCCACTTCAGATTCGACAAGCCCCAGACTATCCAGGTCAAGCTGAGCCGGGTGGTCCCGACCGAGAACATGATCTCGGTGGATCTGAACGCGCCGACGGAGGCAAGCCCCGAGTCGCGGGTATCGGCGGAGGATCTGGTGCTGGCGGCGGCGGGGGAAGGTCTGGAATGGATCGTTTCGGGCGATCTGGACCGGGTTACCGATCTGGGGGAAGCGATTCGCGCACAGGGCCTTGAGGACTGGATCCGCGCGTCCGCCGGAGTACGCCTGTCCTATCAGTTCGAGAAACTCTTTGGAGATTTCTACGTCTTCCCGGTTCCCGTCGATACTCCGGCATGCACGCTGGAAGGCCTGGCCGGGCCCGAATCGAGTCCAGGGGAGTTTTTTGCGGCGGTTCGCACGGCCTTCCCGGGGGCGCTTATCACGGTTCTGAAACCCTCCGAGGTCAACGCCAGCTATTTCGGCTTCTACGGGACGGATGTGCTCAACGATAAACTCCCGGTGGGGGAACCCTTCTCCTGGGATTTCGACGCGATCATGGCCTTTGAGGGGAAAAGCGAGTCGCTCAGCCACTATGCGTGGCAGATGGTCGAACTCTTCCTCAAGTCGGGCCATGCGAAGATCCCGCTCGCGAGCTCTTTCCCGGGCGATGTTTACTATGAGGAGCCGGGCTATCCGCGCATCTATGTTTTCACCACTACGGACGATTTCACACAGGTGCGAGAGGAAGACATGGTCCAAACTCTTCGCGATTCCGGGTACTTCATCACCAACGGTCCGATCGTGGAGTTGAAAATCAACGGAGAGCGCACGAGAAGTCCCTTGGCGCCTGCGGACAACCGCTTCCAGTACACGACGAAGGTCTTGGCGGCGCCTTGGGTACAGGTGACGGGTTTCGTGATCAGAAAATCAGGCAGGGATATCAATGCCTTCCAGGTGCGGCCCAAAGAACGGATCCAGGTCTTCCCCACTTCGGAAGAGTCGGCCCGACCCGACCGGTGGAGCCTGTTCATCAAAGACGCCAAGGGAAACATCACCGAGTACTATGACGCCTTCTTGAGTATCACGGTCACAGGGCAGCCCCTCAAGCCGGTCGTCACGTTCCACGGCCGGGAGACTTCGAGCGCATTCGCCATCACTCCGCCGGTGATTATCGATTCACAGGGGGATGGGAAATTCGATTTTCGATAGAGTTTCGGATAGTGTGAGGGCATGTATCCGGGGTGCGCTGAGGCTCGTCGGCCTGAATGTCAAACAGCCGCACGGTTCCCCGCACACGCCTGGGTGCTCCGAGCCGGCTCTGACCGCCTGAAACAACCAAACCCCGGTTCTTTTCAGAACCGGGGTTCGGGTCAAAACCCGCTCCGCCGTCGGCCAGGGTAGGCGAACCGTCTCGCCAGGTGGGTGCCCGCAAAACCGCTTACCGGATTCCCGCCCCAGGGGGGGAAGCCTTCCACGGGATAATATAGAGCTCCCGTATACAAAGTGTTGGTTCTCTACATCTCTGACCAGACCAACGTCGCAGGTTGAACCTGTCACTTTTTCTCGGAAAGGGGCCGCCAGATGAAGGAGAACAACACGCCGACCCTTGTCAAACAACTCCGAAACACCTTCATCTCAACTGAAAGGTATCCTACAAGAAGAGCCGATCCAAAGCAAGCGAAATCGGCCGTTTGAGCACCGTCGATCCGTTTCGGGTCAAGTGAAAACGGCGCGAACCGGACCTCCGATTCGCGCCGTTACTGCTTTGGAACGGTACTTCCAAAAACCTATTTCTCGTAGGTTTCGTCGGCCTGGGCCAGGTCGAAGGCCAAACCCCAGTCGGCCGCCGCGCGCCCGTGAATGATGTAGACCTTCGCCGTTTCGACGCCGTTCTGCGTGCCGAGAACGCCGATGGCGAAATCGCCGAAGCCGTCGCCATTCACGTCTCTGACGGAGGTGACGCGCTTCTCGCTCACGGCGTCCAAGCCGGTCTCGACAAAGAAGGCGTCCTTGGCGGAAAGATCCAGGCGGAAGGGGCTCAGGGCGCCGTTGCCGAGTTTCAGACCGATGCCGGCGCCGCCGGAGAGAATGGCGTAGTCCTCGTCGCCATCGCCATTCACGTCGCCGATCTGGACGGCATTGACGCCACCGCCCAACACGTAAAGGGTGTCGTCATCTCCCTCGACGTTCTGGGTCGGGTTCAGCCACACCGCGGGCAGATTGAGATAGCCCCCGGTGGACAGACCGACCACGATCCGGCTCCTATCGAGGCCGACCACATCGGCGCGATTGTCGCCGTTGACGTCGGCCAGGACGCGCTGGTTCCGGCTGGCGGACCAGCCGCCGTCATAGTAGCCGCCCATGGCATATGTCGAGTAGGAGGAACCGTAGCCGAAGGATTCGCTCCACCACTGGCCATTCTGGAACCTGTTAACACCGTTGGAGAGGGCCACGCGCACGCCGCCGTTGTCGAACAGGACGATGTCGTCATTCCCGTCGCCGTTGACGTCGGCCAGAATACGGGGATGGCGCTGGACCCGGATACCGAAGTATTCGGTGAACCAGGTACTCTCCTCCCGGGTAGGATCGGCCTTGTTGGCGTCGCCCTCCAGCCAGGGGCTCGGAGTGTCCACGCCACCCGTGTTGTTGCCAAGAGCGACGACGACGATTCGGTTGGCGAATCCCACGATGTCGGCACGCCCATCGCCGTTCACGTCGCCGATCAGGCGCGGGTGTTTGGCGGTATCCCAGCCCTTGGACAGGCGCCCAAACTCATCGGTCACCAGGACGGGGGTCAGAAAACTCGAGCCGGTCGAGTAGGCAATGACGACACCATTGTCGGCAAAGCCCACGACGTCGGCCCGGTTGTCGTTATTGAAGTCGGCCAGAAAGCGCGGGTGGTTTTCGATCCGCCAGTCCGACGCGTAACCGAAACCGCGGGTCCATCTGGTGGGGGTCTCGAAACCATTTCCGTTGGAAAGGGCCACCATGACACCGCGATCGCCGAATCCCACCGCGTCGTCGCGGCCGTCGCCATTCACGTCGGCCAGCAGGCGGGGATGGCGTTCGATACGCCAGAAGTGATCATAACCCAGACCGTCGACCCAGAGTGTGGGAGTCGAGAAACCGTCGCCGGTGGCAGTGCCCAGGGCGACCACGACTCCGTTGTCGGCGAAGCCCACGACATCGACATAGCCGTCGGCATTCACGTCGCCGAGCATGCGGGGATGCCGGTCGCTGCGCCATCCAACGTCCGATCCGAAGCCTTCGGTCCAGAAGGCGGGTTCGTCGAAACCGGCACCGTTGGAAAGGGCGACCTTGACGCCCTCGGCGGCGAAGGTGACCGCGTCCGCGTTGCCATCATTGTTCACGTCGCGGATAGAGCGGGCGGGCTGATCGGAGCCGATGCGGCCGCGGAGGACAACGGACTTGCGCTCGGCCTCGAAAAGGTCAACCCAGGTTTCGGCTTCGCCAGTGGGGCTGTAGTAGGAAGCGTCGTCGACGCTAATGATCTCCTGATTGCCGCGGTATGCCAGGACCACCAGGCCATCGAACTCGTCGATGGCATAGATGTAGTAAACAGGCTTGTTCAGGTGGCTCCAGGCGATGAGGCGCCGGGCGTTGGGGGTTAGGTATTCGGCACGCTTCTGGGGGTTGCGCGGATCGGAGATGTCGAAGACCACCACGCCGCCCTGGCCGTCAGCGACGAAGAGGAAATCATGGACGATGGCAAGATCCATGGCGGGGAAGGCGATGACCCGAGGGTTTTCAGCGGGGAGGACCTCATCCATGGCCAGAATGGTGGAGAGGAGAACCGGCTCGGAGGCGGAGACGTCTGTAATCAGGATATCCCCGGGATCGCCGGGGAAGGCGAGGTCGTTGTTGTCGCGCGGGTTCAGGTCTTCGGAATTGACGATGGAGGCGACGCATGCCCTACGCTCGCCGTTTACATTGCCTTGGAAGAAGACGGGATTCTTCTCGATGAGATCGGTGTTGTTGGCCTGGCCGGTATCGACGTCGACGACGTAGCCGGGCAGATAGACCCGACCCGTGAAGTCTCCGTCCTGGGTTTTGCCCGCGTCGGCGGCACCGGTGGCGTCATAGTCGTGGTACCAGTAGGTGTGGCTGTCGAGACCTTCGGGCCGTTCCTCGATCTCGGCGTTGAGGCTGGAGTAAGCGAATACCCGGTCCTCGCGGAATGTCGGGTTGTAGGGGTCGGTGAGGTCCCACCGGCTGGCGGTGAAGTCCCACCAGTAGGGGCGCTCGGGCAGGCCGAACTCGAAGCGGTCCTGATAGCGATTGGAGACGACGATCAGATCGTTGCCCGTCGAGGTGATGAGGGGATCGTTGTAAAGAAGCCGTCTGCGGTCCTCGTATCCGCCGCCCAGGAAAGGATGGTCCCACCAGCCGCTGGGGCGGTCGGGCGCCTCGTCAGCGTAGCGCGGCGGGGTCAGATCCACAAAGCGCCAAGACGTGGGATTGTAGATGTCGAGGACAAAGAAGGGGTAGTTTGTCTGCGTGTCGATAGTGCTGCCGGCATTGACCGCGACGGTGGTGTTGAGGGTCCGGAAATCGCCCTGGTCGCGATTGTAGAGCCCCGCAACCAGCCGGTTGCCGATCGGGACCAGCCGGATAACTTCGTCCTGAAGATCTTCCTGTCCCAGGAGGCTGACGATGCGCGGATTGGCCGGATCGTTCACGTCGATACGAACGACTTGCTCGCCGGCCGCGAAGATGTAATGGCCCTGCCGGATGATGTCGTTGAAGACGCCGGGGATGCTGGTGATACGTGCGTTCGGCACGGAAACAGGGATGCGCTTGCGGGCGCCCTCGTCGGTCAGGCGCAGCCAGATGGCCACGGTCTGCCCTTCTTCGACTTCGATGGGAAAATCGAGAGGCACGGAATGAATGCCGGCGGTATCGAAGTAGCGCGCCTGTTCCGGATGAAGGAGATCTTCCTCTTTGACTTCCTTGCCGTCAAACTGGCTGTAAACGCGAATCCATCCCGTCATGTTGCACCGTGGCACAAAGACATCCACCGCGTGCAGTCTGCGCGGAGCCGGCCCGGTCAGAGGGGGCACGGTATAGCGCGCGAT
>JABMPG010000813.1 GCA_013203855.1 bacterium | reverse complement strand
CGGATATTCTTCGCGCAGATCGATGAGAGTGTCGAGAAATGTCCACCGGTCCCCCCGTTGTTCGTAGTCGCGGATGGCGTCCTGCACTCTTAAGGTGCGCGTGACACTGGTCAGCGCATTCTGGCTTTCGAGCAGGAAGGGCTCATCCGGAGAGACGCCTCTGAGATGGCGATACGATTCGAGGGTGAGAGTCACCTGGTTGGCATCGGTGCGACGGGCAATGAGGTTCTCAAGGGCATCGGTGATCTGCTCGCGCATCCTCTCCCGCACTCTTCCTTGGATGGCGAGGGCTTCCTTTTCGTAGACGGGCGCGGGATTCCGGTCGAGAAGATCCTGGGTCAGCTCATCCGCCCGGACAAGGTTGTCCTGGTCCAGGTTCTGATGGATGCCTTGGGTCAGCATCTCCTGCTCCGTCAGCAGGATTTCCCGGGCGACATTGGCCAGCCGGACCGTGATTTCATCCTCACTGGTCCGCGTGGTTTTCTCGAGGAGCGCGAGCGCCCCGGAATAATCGTGCGCCGTGTAGGCGAGATTCCACGCCTCGGCAATCATCTCGTGTCTAGGTTGATGGAAAAACAGAACCGCCGCGCCGGTGAAGAAGAAGGCCGCCAGGACCACCAGGAAGAGAATGGTCCGACGCTGCCGGCGCAGAATAGGCAGACTGCTGCTGGCCATCTCGGCTTTCCCCAGATAGTCGTGGGCCTTCTGCAGGCGGGGATCCACCGCGGGCGCTTCCTGCCAGCAGGACTGGGCCTTTTCCAGGTCCCCGGTCTTCGCATACAGGGTTCCGAGAACGACCTGGCTGTCGACATGAGAATGATCCAGGTCCAGGGCGTTGTTTAGTTCGACGATCGCCTCGTCAAACCGGTCCCGTTCCGCCAGTTCCAGCGCATTGTTGAAGTGCAGCTTCGCCTTGTTCACGATCAGGCGAAGCATGGACAGGTCTTTCTGGCAATTGTAGCAGGTATCCCGCTCGTCGCGGTTCATCGTCCGGCAGAATGGGCAGAGCATCAGGGCGCTTTCAGTTGGCGGTGGTGAGGTCCAAGCCTCAGGATCCCGAGGCGGAGGATTCTATCTGAGCCAGAGTGCGCATGGCTTCGAGACTCAGGCTTTCCAACTCATCATGCTCATGACCGCTCAGGGCCTGTCCCATCTGACGCACCTGATCGCGCAGTTTATCGGCCATGGGATGGTCCGGATTGTCGCTCAAAGCGGCCTCGGCCCGCTGGATCGTCTCCTTCACCTCGTCCTCCACCGTATCTGCTGCCTGAGAACGAAGCACCTGGGTCACTCGCTCGCGGGCGTCGTTGACCATTCGCGTTTTCTCCTGCTCCGAGAGCTTGGCCGATGTGGACTCGATGGTGATGATCTTCTCCAGGCCGGTTGCCAGGTCTTCGGCACGGGCCTCCAGGATCCGGTCCGGGTTCAGACGGAACGTTACTTCGATGCGCGGAACGCCGCGTGGTGCCGGGGTTACCCCCTCGATACGCAGAAGGTCCAGGAACGTGTTCTCCGACGCGATGGGCGACTCGCCCTCGTAAATCGGGAAACTGATCGCTTCCTGAAAGTCGCGGGTGGTGGTGAAAATATCCTTTTTCTCCGCCGGATAGGTGGAATTCCGCTCGATGATGATGCCCATCTGGTCGTTTTCCAGACCCACGCCCAGCGAGAACGGCGTCATGTGGACCACGACCATCTTTTCCTTGTTGTAATGGGCGGCCATCGTGCCCTCGAGATCGTCGCCCAGCGGGGTCAGAACGTGGGTCTGGACAGCCGCGCCCAGGGCCACCACTTCCTCGGGAGAAATATCGCGGTGAGGCGTGATCCCGAGATGGTCGCGCACGAACTGCTGCACCATTGGCATACGGGTCGAGCCACCGACAAGCAGGACCGTGTCGATCTGGTTCTTGCTGATGCCCGCGTCGGAAATCGAGTTGTCGATGGGGTCTCGGGTGCTTTCGATGAGATCGCGGATCAGGCCTTCCAAGGTGTCGCGGGTCAGGGTCGTCTCCAGTGTGAGGGGCCCTTTGTCGCTCATGGCGATCGCTTCGCACAGAATATGGCTCTCGCGGGCGTCGGAAAGCTCGATCTTTGCCTCTTCCGCTACTTCTTTCAGCCGCTGCATCGCCACGGGGTCTTCCGAAAGATCCTGCCCGTGTTCCGTCTTGAAAAAATCGACAAGGTGCTGAACGATCCGGTTGTCGAAATCGTCGCCGCCCAGGCGCGTGTTCCCGTTGATTCCCATCACCCGGAAAACTCCGGAGATGATCTCGATGATGGAAACGTCGAAGGTACCGCCGCCGAGGTCGTAGACGAGAAGAACCTGGTCCTTGTCTTTGTCCATGCCATAGGCCAACGCGGCGGCGGTCGGCTCATCGATGATCCGGCGGACGTCGAAACCCGCGATTTCCCCGGCGTCTTTCGTGGCCTGGCGCTGCGAGTCGGTGAAATAGGCGGGGACGGTGATCACCGCCTGGTCGATGCTTTCGCCGAAATAATCCTCCGCGTCCTGTTTGAGTTTCTGCAGGACGATCGCGGAAATCTCCTGGGGCGTATACTCTTTGCCGGCAATATCGTAGCGATGATTGGTGCCCATGTGGCGCTTGGTGGAAAAGACGGTGCGACCTACGTTCATGATCGCCCCGCGGCGGGCCTTGCGCCCCACCAGGATCTCGCCCGATTTTGTGAAGCCGACCACGGAAGGGGTCAGGCGTTCGCCCAGATTGTTCGGCACGATGGCCGGCCCATTCTTTTCCATCACGGCAATCACGCTATTGGTGGTTCCCAAATCGATCCCGATGATGCTAGGCATGCACGCTACCTCCCTTGGTTCTGAGCGACCACCACTTGGGCGTCGCGGATGATTTTGTTGTTGTAAATATAGCCCTTCTGCCTCACTTCGACAACTGTTTCGTCAGGAAGACCGTCCGTATGCAGAACCTCCACTACCTCGTGACGGTCCAGGTTCACTTTCTTTCCCACCGGGTCCATCGTCCTCAGTCCGAACTTTTCATAGAGACCGATCAGGCGAGCCTGCATCGACGAGATCGTCTTCAGCCAGTTCTGCAATTCCTCCGTGGGCGGCTGCCGCTGCGCCGAGATAATGATCCGATCGAAACTGTCCATTAGTGGCAGCGCCTGCCGGAACAGCCGTTCCAGATTCTCCCCCACCGTCGATTCACCCCGACTGCGCAATTCTTCGGTCAGGGCCCGCAACCGATCCTGCTCCAGAATCAGATGCGACATCTGACTATAGAAGTCCCACCGGACCTCCTGACCCGGCCGGTCCAGAGAAACCCGACCCTCTCGGCCGGTCCGCGGCAATCGCAGCACTGGCTGAGGCTTTTCGTCAATGACGAATTCTCTCCTCAGCGTGTCGAGGAAGAACCGGGGTAGTCGAGGTTTTTGCTTCCGTTCCGCCATCTTGACCAGTGCAACCAACCTCCTCTTGCAGGCGGTTTACACACGCAGTTTCATGTCCGACATCCGTTGTTTCGCTTCCCGATTCTTCGGGTCCAGCTGGAGGGCCGTCCGATAGGCCTGCGCGGCGGAGCGCTTGTCTCCCTTGAGCATGTACGTCTCGCCAATCTCCATGAAAACTTCGGCGCTCTTGGGCATGTAGCGCAACAGGGCCTTGAACTGCACCAGAGATTGCGTGAACATCCCCGGTTGCGAAAGGCCCGGCCTACCGACATACGCGCCTTGATCACGGCCTCGCGAACCGAGTGATTCTTGGGATCCATCGCCAGCGCCCGGTTCCACATCTGAAAAGCCCGATCAATGTGCCCCGCGTTCAGAAGCGACCACCCCAGCATGTTCAAAGCCTCGATGTTCTTCGGGTACTTCTTCACCATCTGCGTCCATGCGTCGGTCGCCTCGGGCCATTTCTGCTGTTCATAGACGGCCGAGGCAATCTTGTACTGAGCCTCGAAATCATCCGGGTTGATCTTCAAAATCTCCCGATATTCCTCGACTGAACTCGGGGCTGGCTTCCCTTCCTCCCGGATCGCCTGTTGCCCGCCCAAGTGCCGCCGCGCCTCGATAATCAGCCCTTTGGTGTAGGTGTCGTCCGGATCTTTTTCCAGGCGTGCCTGCCACCGGCGAAGCGTTTCCGTCCAATAGCGTTTCGATTGCTCGCCCTTCCCGGCCAAGCCGCAGCCGATCGCCAGATTGTGGATCAGGTCCGCGTCATCCGGATTCATCTGGGCTGCTTTTTCCCAGAGTTCAATAGCCTCCTCGTACAGACCATGCTCCGCGTAGCTATACCCCAGGGTCAGATAGGAATACAGAACGTTGCTTTTGGCGCGCTGGTGAGTGGGATTGATCTCGAGAATTTTCTGCCAGTCCTCCATCGCCTCGGCCCACAAACGTTTGCCCACCTTCTTGAAACTGCGTTTCATCAGGACTCGGATATAGGCGGCTTCCACCTCCGGGTCCTTCTCCTTCTGGGAGTGCTCCGTCTGCAGCGCTTGCAGCTCCTGGTTCACTTTTGGATCGGGATCGTTGGTCCTCTCATCCTCCGTGAACAGAAAGCGCCCGCGAAAGTAATTGAAGACCAGCACGTCTTCCCGAGCGCGCTTTTCGGGATGTCGCAAACGCTCATACGCCGACTGAATCACCATGAACCGATCCGTGTGCTTTTCAGGATCGAACTTCTTAATCAGTTCGACGTAGGCTTTCTTAATCTCTCCGTCCGGCGCGCCTTTGCGCAATCCGAGAATACTGTAGACGTTTTCATTCTCCATAGGGACTACCTGCTACCACAATTGAAAGAATCCGCCACGCGACCCGATTTCCGCGCCGCGCCGCGCAGAAGAACAAAAGACGCTGGATCAAATCCCGGGCGTCGCCGCAGGGAATCCGCGAAGAAAAACCAAGATCTGCCCAGAGGCCCGCCACGGTCTTCGTTCCCATGTATCGCACGAGCAGGGCCTCCTTTCAAGGCAAAAAACGACAAACCACAGTCTTTTACATGCTCTCGAGCCTCGGCGAGACTCAGTCCAGTCCCCCCGCGAACTCCTTCAGAAACAACCGGAGCTCCGGCCCGATATCCTGACGCTTCACCCCGAGCTCCACCATCGTCTTCACATAATCCAGACGATTCCCGATATCGTAGCGCTTCCCCTCGAAACGATGAGCGAACACCTCGCGCTTCTGCAACAGCAACTGAAGGGCGTCCGTCAGTTGGATCTCGTTGCCCACCCCCTCCGCCGTCTGATCGATGCAGTCGAAGATATCCGGTGTCAGAATATAGCGGCCCGCGATGGCCAGATTCGAAGGCGCCTCGAGCATTTTCGGCTTCTCCACCATCACGTCCACGTGCCAGGTCCCTGGCTCCACCTGCCGACCGCCCACGATTCCGTAACGCTCCACCTTCTCCGGGGCCACCTCTTCCACCCCGATCACCGGCGCCTTCAAGCGATTATAGACATCGATCAACTGACGCGAGCAGGGAACGGTCGAATCGATGAGAGTGTCTCCCAGAAGAACCAGGAAAGGCTCGTTTCCCACATGCCAGCGCGCGTAAGAAATCGCGTCGCCCAGACCGTTCAGCTCCGCCTGGCGGATAAAGTGAATATTCGCCATTTGCGAAAGTTTTTGAACCTGGAGCAACTGCTCCTGGCGTCCTTTTTCCTGAAGGTTCGCTTCCAGTTCGAACGCCCGGTCGAAATGATTCTCGATCGACTGCTTGCCCCGCCCGGTGATGATCAGAATATCCCGGATCCCCGAATGCACCGCCTCTTCGACCACATACTGAATGGTCGGCGTATCGATAATCGGCAACATCTCTTTGGGCTGAGCCTTCGTGGCAGGAAGAAACCGTGTGCCAAACCCCGCTGCCGGAATAATCGCTTTCTTGATCATTGGAATCTCCTTGGTGACTACTGTCTCTCGACTGCCGGCTGCTTGCCACTCAGCCACTGTCTACTTTCTTCCGAGTCCTGGCTCCTTGCCCTCTCAGATTTCCACCTTGAGCAATCTGGCATCAATCTCATCCATGGCTTCCTGAAGTCTCTCGAACATCGCCTCGTCCTCGTAAATCCCCACGATCGCGCCGCCCGAGCCGCAGAACTTCGCGCTCGCTTCCACGTTCCGAGCCGCGTTGATCAGATCCCAGTTCGCCTGGCTGATCCGCATCAGACCCGCCCGAAGATCGAAATTCTCGTTCATCAACTCCGACATCCGTCTGTGACTTCCCGTCTTCAGCGCCTGGAAAAACTCCTCCGCCAGATGCGCGAAACGATCCATCCCCTTGCGCACCTCCGCATCGCCTCGCTCCCATCGTTCTCGCAGGTTGTTATGAACCACCTCCGTCCCCTCGGACAGCACATCCCGATAAGCCACGTACAACGGCGGCAGAAGATTCGGGTCGATCTCCTCGTAAATACCGTACTTGAACTCTTCCAGATGATCGCGGTCGAAATCCATGTACACGCTGCCGCCGTAGACCTGGATCACCCGGTCCTGAAGACCCGCCGCGATGCTTAACTCTTCCGTCTCCACCCGCAGGATCAGCGACGGGAGATACGGCTTGGGAATCTCCACCCGGTAGAAGTCCATCAGCGCCATCATCGTCGCCGCAATAATCGCGCTTGACCCCGCCAGACCCACCCGCAACGGGATGGTCGAATGATAGCGAATCGTGAAGTTCCGGTCCGGAATCTCGATATTATGGGTCAGAACATGCTCGTAGAACTTTTTGATTGCGGCCTTGATCAGTCGAATCCCGCCGTAGTAGCCGGAGAATCGGATATCTTCCACCAGGTCGGCGATGCTCGTGAAAGTCGAATGATCCCTTCGGTTCGGCTCGATGCGCACCTCCGGACTCTCGAAAAGCACCACATCGGCCTGGAAATTCTTCACCAGACACGAAATCGTCTTTCCGAAATAGCCATCGGAGGGATTGCCGATCAGCCCGGCCCGGGCATGGACAGTCTTACGGATGATCATCGCGGGGCTCTACCACCAGTGAAATGCCTGCAACCGGACGGGACAACCCAAATGTTCCCAGCCGAAACAGCAAGACTATGGCCGCCCCCCTAAGCTGTCAAGGAGAATACAAAAAGCAGATCACTTCAAAATAAAAAACCCCAAGCCGCGCCAACCGCCGGCTCTGAGATTCGAACTCTAAACTCCAGAACCTCTCACTTCTTCCACCATTGGCTCGGAGGCTCCCCGATTCTTTCCAGCAGGTGCAGCCCCAATCCGTTGCCAGCCTGAACCGCCGCCTTTTTCAACGTGTACCGCCCCGAAAACACGCGCGGATTAAGCCCGAACCAGGGAGAGCCGTTTGATCGGACCCGCAGGCTCGCCTCGTAGGGCTTCTCTGGTATCGCGGAATGAACCGCCCGGATTTCCGCCCGAAGAATGGCGTCTCCCGCGCCGAAGCCGATCAGGTATCGGGCCACGCCGGTTCCGTCCTTCGCCTCCGTGATGGCCGCATCCACCATGATCGTATGGGGTCGGAAAGCCTCGTAATCTTTCAGCCGCTCCTCCGACTCCAGGAAAATTGTGTCTTCCGGTAGCCCCGTCACCAGTCGGCGCGAGAGATGAGTGAGAAAGGTGGCCTCCACCTCTCGACGAGTCGGAGGAGGCAAATCATGGCCCGCCCGCCATTCCACCCCCCGCAGGACCACAATCTGCGTGGGCAGAGCCGGCACTTTCTCCAGACCCGCCACCTCGGGATCGGCATAGAAGAGATTCGACTTCTCCTTCCGTTCCAGTGCCCCATAATCGCTCAGAATCCCCACCGGCAAGGGACGAGGCGCCCGACAGGCGCCTAGAGCGTTTCTCTAAAGTTGTTGCTTAATGGTACAGGTTGCGACATTTTTCTGTTTTCGGTCAATGAGCCAGCAAAGGGCTTTGCTGAGACGGTCGATGAGATGGT
>JABMPG010000812.1 GCA_013203855.1 bacterium | reverse complement strand
CCGCATTATGGCACTAACCCTATGGTTTGTCTAGCGAAAAAACGCCCCATCGCGCAATTATTTTCGAGAAATGCTATAACATCCCTGGATTCGGTGGCAGGGCTCCCGGCGGACAAGGACCCGTGAGCGGCGGAGGCGTTCCACCGTGACATGGGTCTGACGCTTAAGGAATACCTGACTCGAAAACTGATCCAGCGGGCCAAGGAAGCCGCCATCAACAGTTCCAGGACGCTGCAGCAGGTCGCTTTCGACCTGGGCTGGCAGGACCCCTACTACTTCTACTGCTTTTTCAAGAAACACACCGGTCAGACGGCGCTCAAATACCTGTCCCTCGCCAAAACCCAGAACGCCAATGAAATCAAGGCCTTGGGAACTTGGAAGCATCCTATCGCACAGCAGGCTGCTTGCGGAAGATCGCATAGGTATCACGGAGCCGAACACGCCGAGATGCCTTGCTCATGTTGCGTGGTCTCCCGAAGGACAATTCCTACCCGCGAGCGTGCCCGTCTCTTGGACCGGGCTACGGGAGGTACTTGCTGGCTCCCGCATGAGCGTCTTCCGCTCCGACCCCTACCAATCCGCGGGCCCGCGCAACCCAGATTCCGTTGCGAGATTGCATTCTGGCGAACGACAGGCCCAGCAAATCTCCAACGGCCAGTAAAAATATTGCTGCCTACTCCGATTTTCCTATCTGCTGGAGGAGAGCCTTGATCCTTTTCTCCTCGGAACGATTCTTCTGATTTTCGCACTCAGCAAGGGCTTGCTGGGCCATTTCGCGCGCCTCCGCCGTGCGGCCTGCCCGTAGACAAACGGCGACTCGGAGTCTCCACAGTCGCGGCAGATTGGCCGGGCAGTCGGTTCTTACGATTTCTTTCTGCGCGTTGCACAGGACGGTCTCGATACGGACGAAGCTTCGCGGCCTCTTCCCCCCATTCCATTGGGCGAGTTGGAGCTCGATTTCGACGAGATCGAGGGAGATTTTTCTTTCTGCGTTGTTGATCTTTCGGGCAATTCTTCGGGCTTCGCCCAGGCTATTCTTCGCTTCCTGGTACTGACGAAGTCCGATTTGCCCGAGGGAGAGGTTCTCGAGGGCGATGGCTTCGAGGCGACGATCGCCGATCGCACACGCGATCTCTAGGGCACGGGCATTGTGGTCCATGGCTTCAACGAAGCGCTTGCGCACGAGGGCCAAGTTTCCCAAGTTGGCTTGAACGGCGCACTGAAGTTGGATGAAATGTACACGTTCGGCGCACTCGAGCGAGCGAAGGTAGAAGCGCCGGGCCTGGCCGAAACGCCCAGTGTTCTCCTCGATGATTCCCAGGTTCATGAGGACGAGAGCGACGCCGAACGTTTGCCCAATGCGTTGATACATTTGGAGCGCGGCCTTGAAGCCTTCGCCCGCATATTCCAGACGCCCTCTACGCCACTCAAGCAGGGCGAGATTGTTGCGGGCGTCCGCATGGATCGCCTGATGGTCTTTGGTGACCCGTGTTCGAAGCGTTCTGTCGAAAAACTTTCGTGCTTCGGTGAGTTTGCCCTGCTCCCAAGCGCACGTTCCCAGTGCGTTTAGGATCTGGCCTCGCAAATCAGGCGCCTTGAGATTCCGTGTGATCTGAAGCGCGGATTCGAGTTCCCGGCGCCCCTCCTTGTAATCGGACTGCTTGAGAAGGGTGATCCCGGTTTCGGCGGCAAACTCGGCATCGCGGGTTCTGTTGGCACGCGAGAAACGCATGTTGCGGCCTCGTTCGAAACACGCGATTGACTCTCCGTTTTCCCCTGCCAGCCGGTGCAGAATCCCCTTCCTGCGCAGAATCCGTCCGGCCCTTTCCAGATCATTCTCATCGGGTTCGCCGCCCTTCGAGAGGTGTTCCAGCGCGGATTCATAGAACTCAATGGCCTCGAGTGTCGCGGCTTGTTCGAAGGCGCGATCTCCGGCGAGATGGAGGTACTCGATGGCCTTGGACCCGTCGCCGCACATCTCGTAGTGGTAAGCCAGAACAGGATAATAATCAGGAAGGCGGCTTTTCAGAGTCTTCTCGAGACGCTCCGCCACGGTACGGTGAAACTCGCGGCGCTGGCGTTCGAGAAGCGTTTCGTAAGCCGTCTCACGCATCAGGGGGTGGCGAAAGAGAAACTCCAGCTCGTCAGTGGATTTCACGTCATCGAGGAATTCGAGACCCTTGAGCGCATAGAGACGTGCCATCAAACCCTCGCGGATGATATCGAAGAGTTCCATGAGCTGATAGGTGAAACGCTGCCCGAGCACGGCGCCGCACTGAAGCGTTATCTTTCCGCGCTGGTCGAGAAGGTCGATGCGGGATTGAAGCAGGCCGCGCAAGTTGCCCGGGACCCATTTGCGGATCTGTTGAGCCAGCTCGCATTCGGGGATCTTCGTTTTCGCCTCCGCGAGCCGGGCCATTACATTCCGCAGCATCTCCACGAGAAAGAGGGGATTCCCGGTTGCCTGCGCGGAGAGCGCTTCCCGGATTTCGGGGCCGAGCTCCTCCAACGAAGCCAGGCGTCCCAATAGGGCGTTGCGGCTCTCTTCCTCGAGGCGGCGCAATCTGATTTGCGGCAAGGAGCGCAGTCCCGGCCCTGCCCGTCGGAACTCGAGGCGGTGTCCAATGATCAGAAAGACGTCCGAAACAGTGGGAGGCGACGCCAGGGCTTCGAGCATCTCGATGCTGCTTGGATCGGTCCACTGTAGGTCGTCGAAATGAAGGATCAACGGGCGTTCCCGGGCAAGTGCACCGAGGAGAGACCGGACCTCCGCCTGCAAGAGGCGTTTGAGCGCGGTGGGACCCAGAGAAGCGCCATCGTGCAGCGCTTCGGGCAATCCAAACATGGCCTTGAGGCCGATCATGGCGCGCGGGAGCTGCAGTGCATCGAGCAGTCTATCCAGTTCGCGTTGTGTTTTCTCGAGGGGATCGCCGGTTCGGCCCTTCCAAAGACCTGCAAGCGCCGTGCGCCACGCTCCGAAGGGAACTCGCCGATCCTGGGGACCGCTTTCACAATGCAAGCAGCGATATTCCTCGGTCAAGGCGTTCAGGAACTCTTGGACGATCCGTGTTTTCCCGATGCCGGGCCCGCCGCAAACGCGAATCCCGAAGGGCGATCGCGGCGTCATCCGTTGCATTTGGCCTCGCTTCGCCGGGGCAACTCGAAAACCCTCCCAGGCGGAGCGCATCTTTTCCCGTTCCTTTTCGCGTCCGACAAAGGGGATCGAGAAATCGCGCCGCTGTATGCCCTCCGTTTTCTCCCCGAGCACTTCGTAGGTGGTGACGGGTCTCCCCACGTTCTTGAACTTGCGCGGGCGTTTCTTTCGAAAGTCGAAAATGCCTTTCACTTGTTCCCGTGTATCGGGGCATACCAGGATCGTGTCGTCCTTGGCGGCGGCTTCTATCCGCGCGGCGAGGTTAACCGTCGCTCCGAAGATGCTGAAATCGCGCCGTCCCTCGACCTCGACAAAGGAAGATAGAATCTCGCCGGTCGCGATACCGCCCGATACCTGGATACGTGTGCCTTCGATCGGAGGAAACAGACGCACCTTTTCGCGAATGGCGAGGGCTACCCGGACACAGGCCTCCACGTCGCGGTCATAGGCCACCGGAGCGCCGAACACCGCCAGGCAAGCATCTCCGGAGAAGTCGACGACGATGCCGTTGTGCTGGTCCACTTCTTGGGTGCAGATCGCGTAGAAGGCGTCCAGCATTTCCTTGACGTATTCGGCGCGGAGGCGCTCGGAGAGAGAGGTGTAGCCGCAAATGTCGATGAAGAGGACGGAGGCGGTGCGGTATTGATCCTCGGAGCGTTCGAGAAACTCCTGGAGTAAGTGGCGTTGGTTGGCGCCGACCTCTGCGTGCGTTTCCGAAAAATGAGCATCAATGGCGGCGTTGATGTCTTCTTTAGGGGTTCTTTCGAGACTGTCCAGACCTTCGGGTGGCTGCTCCTTTGGGAGCGGACGAGATTGACGGGGCACGCCCTTCTCGGTGAGAGGACGCGGGATAGGAGACGAAGGAGCGCTCTTCCCGAGACGGGCCGGAGCCCCCCCCGTCAAGGCCTCGCCCTGGTTTTCCCGTGTCTTCTCGATCGATTCGGCCAGGTCCCGCGGCAACATCTGCGGTAGAGGTTGATCGCTCAACACCGCGCCGCAGAACCGACAGACCAAGGCTTTCGCCTTGATCTCCTCGAAACAAACGGGGCACTCTTTGTGGCCTTTTTTTGCCATAGGGGGAGCGACCTACCTCATGACCTAGACTTCGGCGTCCGCAGGATGTTACCCGTGCTCTGTGCTCCGTGGGTGGAGGAATCCGGGCCCTGCAAAACAGTGCTGGGATCCTCCGGATCGGAACCCATTACGACATCCCGACCTCTGAAAGGGCGGTCCGGTCTGAGGTCCGTTTCATGCCATGGCTGGAAGATTACCAGGAAGCCCCCCGCCCTCTTCAGAGTACTCACTGAAACAATAGCCATTCGTCTTCCACGGCGGCGGGATGCTCGGGGATGTCCACCACAACTGTGAGATCGAATCCTTCCGAAGACTCCACGTTGCCTGCGTTGTCTGTGGCAAGACTATAGAAATGGTACGTCCCATTGCCAGCGTTCTGGGGGGTGTTGAAGGGCGTGCTGGTCATACTCGGAGCGAACGGGCTCCCGGCTAGCGTCTCTGTCGTGAAGCCTCCATCATCGCTCCAGATGATGCTCACAGACCGGACGCCGGATTGGGTTGGACCAGTGTCGTCGGTGCAGGTCCAGGTGAGTGTGAAGACCGTGGTATTCACCGCGCCGTCGGAAGGTCCGGTGACCTCGGACTGGGGCGGTGTGCCGACGGCGGCGCCGGTGTCTGTGTCGGAGTTCGGCGTACCAACGGGGTTACCAACTGCGTCTTCGACGCCGGAGACGGAAACCGTGATGTCACCCCTACTAAACATTTCTCCCGAATTCCAGGTGAGACGATACGTGTTGGCGCCCTGGTGCGTCACGCTATCGGGATGCACGGCGAGCGTGCCGCGGCCCCCGCCGGAAAGGGTATAGTTCGCGGGGGTATCAACGCCGGTTCCCATCGTCTTATCGAAGGTCACATCGGCGTTGGCCCCGTCATGGACCGAAACGCTCGTGACGACAGGGGCGTCCCCGAGTCCATTGAAGGAGGCGCTGTTGTTGCCGGGATCTACGTGGTTGAGAGCCTGGTCCGTCGGCCCTGTGACGGTCGTGTTCACGTGAACGGTGTACAGCAGGCCGTTGGCCATGCCGTTGACCGAAACGTCGACTGTCAGCGAGTCGACATGCGTGACGGAAAGCGCCGAAAGGCCGCCGGCGCCCCCGGTGAACGTGTAGGACGCGGCGTTTGTCAGCGCGCCATCATTCGCCATGCTTTCACTAAAGACAACGCGAACGATGGTCGTGCTCCGCGCGGTCGCGGAAACAATCTGCGGTTTGGCGCCGATTCCAGTGAAACCGAGGCTGGCGTTGGACGGGTCGACATGGTTGGACTCCAGGTCCATGGGACCGGATGCTCCAGTCTCGACAGCGACGTTGTAGGATGCCGCGTCCGTCATTTCGTTAACAGTTATGTCCAGGGTGCTGGCGTCGATCCGAGTGACGAAAGCGGCAGATAGGGGCACTCCGCCGCCGGAGAAGGTGTAATTAGCGATGTTGGTGAGGGCGGCATCGCTCATCATGGATTTGCTGAATCCAACACGGACTGTAGTCGCGTTCGTTGCCGCAACGGCTGCGACGGCGGGCCTGCTGTCGAGACCGGTGAATCCAACACTGTTGTGGGCAGGATCCACCGGGTTCTCCGCCAAGTCAACCGGTCCGGAGGAAGAGACCACATGAATCGTATATGACTCCCCTAGCGTCATTGTATTGACTGTTACATCCGCTGTGACGGCGTCAACGCGCAGGACGATAGAAGCGGTCAAGGGCGTCACTCCCCCGCTGAACGTGTAGCAGGCTGCACTGGTCAAGGCATCGTTGTCGGCCATGGGTTCGCTGAATATGACGCGAACGGTAGTGTCGTTCTGCGGCGCGGTCGAGACCACTTGTGGGAGAACGCCCATGCCGCTGAAAGAGGCGTCGGAGGCGTTCGAGTCGACGTGGTTGAGAGCCAGGTCCGTCGGGCCCACGGCGCCGGTCTCAACCTGCACAGTGTAGGAAGCTCCGCCGGTCATCTCATTCACGGTCAGGTCGACGGCTGTCGAACTGGTCACGGTAACCGCCGAAACGACAAGACTTACGCCCCCGCCACTGAACGTATAGAGAGCAGTACTGGTGAGGGCATCGTCATTTGTCATACTTTCGTTGAACAGCACGCGCACGGTGTTGGCGTCCTGCGCAGCGGCGGAAACGACATAAGGCTTTGTCCCTAGCCCGGAAAAGGCGGCGCTGCTGCTGCCTGGATCGACATGGTTCGACAGCAAATCCGTCGGTCCTGCGCCGCCCGTGTTGACCTCCACGAGATACGACGCGCCATTTGTCATCTCGTTGACCGTCACGGCCACTTCCGTGGCGTTGATCCGAACTGCGGAGGAGGCCGTCAGAGCCGCGCCGTCTCCGGAAAAGACATAGTTCGGCGCATCCGCCAGAGCCGAGTTGTTCGTCATCGGTTCGTGGAACGTCACCCGAACAGCGGTGCTTGAAAGGGCCGACGCGGAACTCACCCTCGGGGATTCGCGGTCAATCGTGTACGGATCGCTGCCGTGGAAATCTCCGTTGCCGGCTCCGGGACCTCCGAGCGGATTGCCCACGTCGTCGATGATTGTGTCGTCGTCCGCCACGTTCAGGTCCAGTGTTCCCGCGCCGCTTCCGGTCGAGACGGTCACGGTTCGCGAATCGCCGCTGCCGGACACGCCCGTAGCGGTCGCTCCCACCAAGCCGGATGCACTTACGCCGAAGTCGCCGATTCCTACTCCGTTCACCGATTCGTCGAAGAGGACGGTGAACTGCGCGAGGGAGGCATTGGTGGGACTGGACCCCACGCGCGCGATGGAAAGGACCGAGGGTGGCGTCCGCTCCAGCGTGTAAGGGTCGCTGCCGCTGAAGTTGCCGTTGCCGGCACCGGAACCACCCAGGGGATTGCTCGCACCGTCATGAATCGAATCGTCGTCCACGACGTTCAGATCAAGAGTTCCGCTGCCGCTTCCAGTGTTCACCGTAACCATCCAAGTGTCGCCGGAGCCGCTAACCGCCGTGACGCTCGCGCCCGTGACGCCTGTAACATTAGCCGTGAAGTCCCACATGTCAATGCCGCTCACGTCTTCCGTGAAAGTCACGGTGAAGCGTACAGACGAGGCGCCCGTGGGAGACGAATCCAAGCGCGCAACGGCGCTCACTTCGGGGGGAGTAGCATCGGAGGCGGTGGTTCCATAGAAGATGGGCGTCCACTGGGGCTCATCGCCGCCTATTGTCTCCACACGTACCATGTAGTAGTAGATCGTGTCGGGCTCAAGGACTGTGTCGTCGAAATCGTTTGTGCCGATCGGCACAGCGTTCACCTTCGTCCACTCTCCGTCGGGATCGTTCTTGCGGTACAGATTATACCCAATATCACCCGGACGAAGCCCGGCGGACCAACTGCAGCTCAGGCTCGTCGAACCCAGCGTGGCCGCCAAGCCAGCGTTGGCGCCGGTGTTCGAACTGACCTCGAGGGTGTAGCTGGTGGCGTCGCCGGAAACAAGGGGATCGAAACCGTAGATCTTCGCGTAATAGTAGCCGGTCCAGGTGAAGGACCAACTCAACTGCTCGCCAACCCCTTCTCCCTCATTGTCCACCGAAGCAAGAGGCAGAGTTGCTGTAGTGCTGGCATAGAGTTCGATCTTTGCGTCGCAGGCCGAGTTCGGGTCCGTTACCTTCACCGTGTAAGCGGAGCCGGCGGGAACGTAAAACTTGATCCAGTCCGCGTCGCCCTCGTCGTGAAAACTGTGCAATTGGGATGTGGAGAACCCCGGCAGGTCCGAGAGAATGTACTCAGAAGCCTGATCGGCCCCATCATCCACCTCGTAAGCGTCGCCCGAGTTGGCTTGAATGAGGAACTCATAGGGAAGGGAGAGGTAGCCGTCTCGATCATTCGCGAGGAGGCAGACGACGTAGTCACCCGCCGTCGCGAGGTGTTGGTCCGCTTCCCATCGGCGGGTAGAGGCGTTGTACGTCAGGGGAACGTTGACGGCGTCATAAGGGTCGAGCGGCTCCTGCGGAATCACGGTAGCCGTTACCGAAGCAATCCCGTCGGAATCAAAAACGCCCGAAGCCCAGATCGTGACCGTGGTTCCGGGATCGATCAGTGCGTCTTGGCTGTGATCGTTGATCACGGGCAAGTCGTCGCCGCCCGTGAGAAACGCCGCGCCGAGAAATGTGTCAAAAGCCAGTGGGCCGTCCTTCAGATCTCCCTTGGTTCTGTACTCCCCGTCAGCATTGTCGTCGAGACCGGGGGACTGGGCATAGAGCGTCCAGATTTGCACGGCGTCTCTGGCGGCTCGGAACGCTCTGTCGAGATTCACCCCCTTCCAGATACGGCTGAAAAAGTGACTGCTGAACGAAAGCTGGCCGCCGCAAAGGCAATAAGATGGAGTTCCAGGCAAACAACTGGTCTCGACTACGCGTTCGAGACCGGCAGGGGGCAGAAAATCGTCGAGAAACGAACCCGACTCCTCACATTCGATGATCAACACCACTTTCGCCCCGGTTGCGGTCTGATAATTGTCCAGCAGTGTGTCAAGCGCAGAGGCAGAGACAGTTTCGGAGGAGTTCAGCCGGATAAGATCCGTGGAACCTTCACCCACCAGGTAGACCGTGAGTTGGGCCACCGTGCCCGCCCAGGTATTTACCGCGTACTGGAGATTCGCCCAGGTGACGTCGGCATCCACATCGTTCTGGAGACCGTCGCGATCGAGGTCTTGGGCGGAAACGGGGTTCAGGTATTGGATGTCACCACGTTTGAAGCCGCGGTTCAAGAGAGTGCAGTAAGCGCGGCCGCCCAGGTAGTTTGACGCGGACCACGCGACGGACCCGTTGTAGGGCGTGGCACCCACCACAATGATCGCCTTCTCCGAAAGGTCCACCTTGTGCACGTACACTTGCTTGGGTAAAGAGACCGATTGCCACACGTCCTCCGCGTAGAAGACGATTTTGTGCGCGCCCACCGCCGTGAAATCGTCGTATTCGCCCTCCCAGCGATCCCGTGAACGGTTGTAGAACAACTCCACCCGCGGCAGATCCAGCACCGGGTCTGAACTGCCGGATTCCACTTGGTAGTCGGGAGGGACCACCACTGCCCAGACACGCTCAATCGGATAGCTGCCTGCCACGTCGTCCACCCAGAGAAGCGCTTCCGTGGTGTTTGGGGGCAACACCGTGTTTGGCATGGCGCGACCGATCTGAGGTCGGTCCGCTCCCGCCAGGAACGAGAAACCGATGTGGCGCGACCAGCCGACCGTGCCCTCGCCCGTGTCCGATGCCGCGTCAAAAACACCGTCGCCGTCGTCGTCGGCCATGGCTGTCTGGTAGCGATCCATGGCGTCGCGCGCCATAACGAAGGCCTGCCCGTAAGTTGAGCCAGAGAAGATGGAGTTCCAGAATGCCTCCGAGAAAGAAATCAGTCCGTCCGCCAGGAAATGGGCGAGTTCTTCCGGTTCCGGACCGCAGCTGGTCGCTACTAGTCGCTCTTCGTTCCCGGGCGGCGTGAGGTAAGAGAGAAAGGCCCCCGCGTTGCAGCAGTCGACGATCACCTTCTGTCGCTGGCCCGGCGTGATCGCGTGAATCACATCGAGCCACAAGTCCAGCGTTTCCGCCTGCAACACGTTTCCATCACCCTCGTTGATGCGGAAAGATCCCTCCCCATTGTCCTCCCAGCCGTGATCCGCCAAGAATACCGTCAGATCACTCGCGCCGACCGCCCAGCTCCTCAGCGCGTATTCCAGGCCCGCCATGGTCGATTCCGCGTCCACGTCGTTCGAATCGTCGCCGTCCCCGTCCACGTCCACGGCCGTCACCGGGGAAAGGAAGTAAATGTCCTCCCGAGAAAAACCCTTCACGCGGCAGGTCTTGTAAGCCAGTTGGGTCACATAGTCCGTCGATGCCCACAAATCATCCGAGGCCGATTTCCAACCCGCGCAGATGACTACCTTGCCCGCCGAGCCCAGGTCCGCGGCGCTCAGAACGTTAATCAACACGCGCGCCTGCCAGCCATCGTTTGCCGTGTCACGGACTTCCACTACGTCGTAAATTCTCTCGCCGCCGGCGTCGCCCGCAGTGTACTCCGCACTTGAGGCGGTCACCGGAACGATCGATCCCCCGCTGTCGTTGCGCAGCATCGTCCACGAAAGCGTCACGTCCGGATCCGAAACCGTGAACGCGGTTTTCTGTCCCGTCAGGATCGTCACGCTCCGCTGATCGATGGAAAGACGCCCCGCCTCGTGCATGTAAACCTGCACCCCGCCGTTGCGCCCTCCGACGAGCATGTCGCCATCCCCGTCGCCGTCCAGGTCAGCAAATTGAGGAATCGCGTCCGGGAACATGTCGAACATATTGCCGTAGTCGGGCAGCTCGATCCACGAAGGCAACGAGGCATTGCCCGCGTTCGAGAAGTACCGCAGCAAAGCGGCCTTATTGCCGAGGAAGAGGTCCGAATCACCGTCGCCGTCCACATCGTGAAGGGATGGCGCACTGTTGTCTCCCACATCCAGTCCCTCATAGATGTCCGTCATCCAGAGCCATGAGGGCGCTACCACTGATCCGTTGTTGACGTAGTAAGTCAGTTTCCCGTCGCCCCGGCCCAGCAGGAGATCGAGGTCGCCATCATCGTCCAGATCGCCGAAAGTCGGCACGCAATTCGTCCCCACGTCGATCTCCACGTAATTCGCGGTAATCGCCCCCCACGAAGGCCCCGTCGCTGAACCCGTATTGCGGACGAAGGTGAGACTCCCGTCCGCCAAGCCCGCGAACAGATCCAGATCGCCGTCCTCGTCGATGTCGCAGAAGACCGGCACGCAACGCTGCCCGAACTCCAGCGAACCGTAATACTCCGTGGCCAGTTCCCAAGACGCGACCACCGGCGAGCCCGCGTTGCGATAGTGCACGATCCGGCCCGAATCACTGCCCACAAACATCTCGAGCAAGCCATCGTCGTCCAGATCGTGAACTGCCGCACCGGTCAGCGAACCCACGTCTATACCGCCAAAGTTCTCGGTGATAAAACGCCAGGAAGGCGACCAGAAATTGCCGTCGTTCACGAAAAGATTCAGGTTGCCGCGCAATTCGCCCACGCACAGGTCCGGGTCCTGGTCCGCGTCCAGATCCGCCAAAAAAGGTGTTGCGTGATCCCCGATGTCAATCATCGCGTAAGTCGAAGAAGTCAAAGACCACGAGGCCTCGGTGTAGGAGCCCGTGTTCTGCCAGTATGCGACCGTGCCGTCCGAAGCACCCAGGAGGAGGTCGAAGTCTCCGTCGCCGTCGAGATCGTAGAAGGAAGGAGCGCTCGAACCGGTTACGCCGATCGAATCGTAAGCACCGACAATGGTCCAGGAAGGCGCAAGCCGCTCGCCGTCGTTCCGCAACAGGCCCAGCGTGCCTCCGTCGTTCCCGACGAACATATCCATGTCGTCGTCGCCATCCACGTCGCAGAAGGTCGGCGTTGCGTTCGTTCCGAAGTTTGCTCCGGCGAAAGCTGCCGATTGGAGCGTCCAGGACGGGTCCGAGCGCGTGCCGTCATTGCGATAGAAACGCACGTTGCCGTCCGAGGCCCCGACAAAAAGGTCTTGGTCCGCGTCTCCGTCCACGTCGCAGAAAGTCGGCGCCGCGTTCAAAACAGTGCCCGCTGTCTGCACATAGTCCGACGTCACAAACGACCACGCCATCGCGGCCCTCGTGCCGTCGTTGCGGAAAAGAGTCACTCCTCCGCCCGCGTCCCCCACAAAGAGGTCCAGATCCCCATCGTTGTCGATATCCGCGAAGACCGGCCGGGCCCGCGTGAAGCCGCCCGCGTAAAGAGGCTCGCGCACCCCGCCGAACAGCCCCTCCGCCGCGCGCTCCCACGGATGCGAAGCCCGCGCCGCATCCGTGGTGTTACCATACCGTCCGATATTCACCCGGTTGCCGTTGTTCTCCAACTCGTTGTCGTAGGGCGAGGCCGGATCGCCCATGTCAATGCACGGACTGTCGTGGGTGTAGCCGTCAATGTAGTTCTGGAGATGGTAGTCGTAAATCGTGAAAGGATCGCCCGAGGACGCGATAGCCGTGACGTTTCCCCACACCGTGATCGTGTCGGCTGTGTTCGATACGATGTAGAACTGAAGGGGTTGGGAGTTTTCCGGATTGACGAGGCGCCCCGCGTGCTCGTCGATCTGCCACCCCGCGCCGCTCTGCGTCAGGGCGGATTGGCAGGTGAAAGCGCTGTAGGAAGCGTCCGCCGTCCAGTTCCCCGAAAGCTCGAGGATGAAATACGGATCTCCGTCAATGATCCCCTTCGCCCCGCCGACGTTCGCGTTGATCGCATTGGCCCCCGTGTAACTCTGAGACGCCTCGTTATAGTAGTCGCCGCCGGAGTTGTCGAAGAAATGACTGTACGTCACCGTCGCGTCCGCATTCGCCGTGCCTTCGGAGACGGCGTAGTTTGTATTGCCCGAGAAGATCGTATTGACAATGTCTATTTCCGCGTTGTTCTCGCAGTAAACGCCGCCTCCCGTTCCGGATCCGCTCTTGTTTCCAAAGATGACGCAGTTCGTGATCGCGCGTTGCAGGGAATCCCAGTCGTTCTGGAAGAAAGCCGCGCCGCCGGAACCGGAAGCATTGTTGCCGCTCAGAATGCAGCTGCGCACATTGATGGAGGGGGTCCGGTATCCCCACTGGGCGCTCCCCGTTTGTATTCCAGCGCCGTCATTGCCGTTGTTGCCGACGATGGTCGAAAACTCGATGGTCAAGGGTTGCCAAATTGTGGACATCGCAATTGCGCTGCCGCCATTCCCGCTGAACAGGCAACGCGAAATACGTTTGCAGGCAGCACCGTACATGGATATCCCCGCCCCAGAGTTGCCGACGAAAGCGCAATCGAGGAACTCCGAGTCTATCGATTGACTGGACACTCCATAGCCGTTGTTTCCAAGGAAAGAACAACGCTCCACGATCATGACGCCGTTCGGATGGCTTTCCACGATGCGCGCGTAGAGGCCACCGCTGCAATATTGAAATCGGCAATTACGAAGAGAGCATGGTGCTCCAAGATCGTCAAGACGTATGCCAGTGCTTTGCGAACCTGTTATAGTAAAAGCGTCCAATACGACGTTGCCAACCTGGTAGATGCGCACCGGGGTGTCGCTCAGACCGGCGCCGTCTAAGATGGTTTCGTAAGAGAATCGGGGTTGTCCGACCGCTGTGGAAATCAAGGGACGTTCAGAAACAGAGGTTTCGATGCCCTGGAAACTCCCATACAGGGAAACACTCGACGGTAGATCTAGCATTTCGGAATAGACGCCCCCGGCAACCCAGATCTCCGGAACATTCAGTCCTGACGCAACGTCCAGCGCAAGTTGGATGCCTTGGAAAGCGTTATCCCAATCCAGACCGGTTTCGGCGCCGGTGGCGTCTATGTCCACGTACACGCGAGAGCCGGCAAAAGAGGTCATGACGCGGGTGGAAGCGTCGGGACCGGCGGGCGGCGCTTCGGTGTGACTGGCGTTGTCAAAGGCAATCGTATAGAAATCATACAGACCATCGCCGCCCGTTGTGGAGGTGTCGAACGAAATGGGACTCGTCACGTGAGTCCCTCCGTACTGGCTCCACGTGCCGCCGTCTTTGCGATAGTAGAGATCGACGTACTGGATACCGCTCTCAGAATCTGAGGCGCGAAAGGGAACGTGAAAGATGGCCGTCGTCTGCGCTTCAGCCAGATCGGCCGCAAACGAGATCGGGGCGCCTGTGTCGGGGGGCGGCGTGAACGAGGGGTCCGCTTCGTCCACTCCAATATCAAAAAGCCCATCCGCTCCGGGACGAGCCTCGCTCTCGAAATCCTCGGAGATCGACGTTGAAGAGGCACGATCGAGGGCTTGAGAGCCGTCCCGCAAATGAAAATCGGCGACTTTGTACGAGGCGCCTAAGCCTGCAATGGTGGATGCATCTCCGAACACGATTACCGATGTCGTGGTATTGTCGAGGATGTAGGAATAGAGTTTCTGCCCGGTGTTGGCGTTTATGGCCTCGCCAGCCAGTTGCGCTGGTGTAAAAGACGCCGTTCCATCGAAAAGGAAAGTCCGGCCTGTGGTGGAATCATAGACGGGCGCCAAACTCCAGGTGCCTGTTATTGCACCGGGTCCATCCATAACAAAGAGGGGGGCGCCTTCAACGTTCTCACTCGAAGTGGGGACGTAAAGATTGATGTCATTTGCCCCCGTGTATATCTGGTTCGAGTCGGAATTCCTGTCATAACTCGAATAATCTCCGTCAGGATTGTTGAAAAAGAGACAAAGGGGTATCTCCTTGACTGATGTAGATACAAGATGTAGTATCTCGGCATATGAGGGAATATCCCCGAAACTTGCCGGAATTTGAGGCCCAGTTCGCCACGGAAGCCGCCTGCCGAGATTATTTG
>JABMPG010000811.1 GCA_013203855.1 bacterium | reverse complement strand
GACCGCCCCCAGCACGTCGCCCAAGCCCCGTTGCGGATCGGCCGATGGCCCGACATGATCGCCCCCCGCGTCGGCGTGCAAAGCGGCGAGACATGAAAGTCCGGAAACCGCACCGCCTCGGAGTAAAAAGCGTCAATGTTCGGAGTCGAAATCCAGGGATTCCCCGTACACCCCAGATCCCCATACCCCTGGTCGTCGGTCATGACGAGAATCACATTCGGCTTCGATGACATAGTTCTTTCCCTTTCAGTGAGGAGGAGAAGGCGAGACGCGGCCCTCGAAACGAACCGCGTCCCGGCGGAACGAACGTCGCTTTTGAGATGCTACTGCGGGGCGGGGGAAGTGTCAAGGGCACCACTCGGGGACTTTTGGAGCTGAAGGGATCACGGCAAAGGGGCCTCGGCATCGAACGCTTCGGCTGGGTGTTCTATGGGTCGGCCCTGGGAGTATCTAGCTGGTCCGGCTCTTGTTCCAGTATCTGCGAAAATGACTCCTCGGCTTCCCGGGCCATAGCGCGGGAAGCGCTCAGTTCGTCCACTAACTGCTGCAAGACACTTACAACGGAGTGTCTTGCCCTGTTCAATGTTGTCGTCATCCTTGGAAGCGAGGCTACCGAGTCTCTAAACCGCTCGATCTGTTTCTCAGACGTCTTTGTCGTTTCCTGGAACCCCCGAACGGCATCAAGACTCCCCCTGACTTGGTCAAGAGAATCCTCTTCGACTGCAAACTCAACTGTCATCATCGCAGCCTGTACCAAAGCATGCATGCCTGCATTGAGATGATGCTTCAACAAGGGCACCTCCGCCCGCATCCGCTGAGCGTATGATTCCATGTCGGCGGCGGCTCTGTCGATCAAGCGTTTGGCTGCCCTGCGATTAGCAGCATTCGGGCCCAAAGAGAATCCCACTGTCTCATTCGTATGATCTCTCATTGTTTGGCCCACATCTTCCGTCGCAGTTCCTATTCTTTCGATGATTTCTACCGCAGTTTTGAACTCCTCTTCAAACTGCAGCATGAGATCAATCAGTCCCGGCTCATCCCCTTCCTTCTGTTCCTCCGTCTGAGGGACATTCGCGGTTTCGTTGGATTTGCTTGGCGGTTCAGCATTGCCCTCGCCGCGTGAGGCAAGGGTTTGCTTCGGCAAGTGGGCTTGCACATAGCGAGTCAGGTGTAAAGTCACAAGATTCTCAAAGTCCTTTAGTGAGGTAAATGAACCATAAAGAACTCCCTGACCCTCAAGATCCGACCTGAATTCGAGCATGCTGGCAATCTGTTTCGGGTCAAGTCTCGACGGAGGCACTGGTGCCGGTGCATCCTTAAAATACATCATCAGATGAACTTCCGACGGGTTGCGGTCGAACCGATCTTTTGCACGCTGGAATTCCTCCAAGGTGCCCGATCCGGCACGGAGCGTTGGCGTTCCGAAACGATACCACATCATCCCTATGAAGAGATCGTAATCCTCCGGAATCTGTTCGTTTATCGCGGCTTGTGGATCATCGCCAATACTTGGATAGGTATGTGTTTCCCAGCGGATAAGATCGAGACGCACTCCCAGTTGGCGAGCCCATGTGAGGTTCAGCCTGTCAATAACCTCCTTCAAGCGATTCCTTTCGTCGTCGAGATCACTCGGTGACGCCACAAAAACAGTGAGAATGGTCTCCAGCCTCGGCACGATGGCCCCCCTCATCTTTCGGATAATCAACCCTTGCCAACTCTCACTGGCTGCACTCATTCCTCCTCCCCACCACAATCAACCTCCGACTCGACCGCTGATAGGGTTCCCCGGCTGCGGAACCGAACAGGGATTCCACACGGAGACCTGCTGTTTCGAACACGTCTTCCATCTGACGCCGGGTGTAAAGGCGGATGGAGAGTTTGTTGTGCTCGGGCTTTCCGCCTCGGTTCACTATCCAGTCCGATTCGACCCGCTGGGTCCTGGGCGACCAGCGATTGTGGATGGTGAGGTTCCCGGATTGGCGGGTGGCGACGAAGTGGCGCAGAACGGCTTCGCGGTTCACTTGGTCGATGAGAAGACGGCCCCCCTTGCGAAGGGCGAGGGCGTAACGCATCAGAAGGTCGAGGTTCTCGGTGTCGCTGAAATATCCGAAGCTGCCGTGCCAACTGTAAATGCCTTGGAACTCCTGGGTGAAGTCCATATCGCGCAAATGGAGGGGGAAGAATCGGCCGCTCTGCTTCTCATGCCGGAAGCGGGTCTTGGCGCGGTCGATGAATGACGGTCTGAGATCAACCCCGGTCACCCGGCATCCGGCCCGGGCGAGATGGATGGCGACACGGCCCGCCCCGCAGGGCGCATCAAGCACGGTCTG
>JABMPG010000810.1 GCA_013203855.1 bacterium | reverse complement strand
CACGTGAGTTTGCATGGACCACGCCCCCGTTGCGGTGCCTGAATAATCATCCCACCCTCTTCTTTCGCCTTCCCCTCTGGGCCTCAACCGATTGCGGAACCGGGCCCGTCGAAGTTCGGATATCCAGTTCAGGCCTCACACGGATCATGCGGGGTTGACCGTCTTTGTGGAGTGTCTCACCCCCAATTCTTCGGAAAAGGAGAGCGACCGCCTCCGTGCCGATCTCATAGGGGAACTCGCGCACAGTCGTCACGGGAGGATCCAGGTGGGGCTCGAAATCATGGTGAGCGTAACCACAGATGGAGAGATCGTCAGGCACTGAAAGCCCCAAGGCACGGGCGGCCTGAAAGGCGCCGAAGATCAACTCGTCGCCGGCCAGAGCCACAGCGGTCGCGCGATTCCGGTCACCCAACAGATAGACCAGGAACTCTTTTGCATAGGGGGATGGCACACGCTCTACCTCGACGATTCTGGCATCCAGACCTGCGTCTGTAAACGCCCGACGAAAAGCCTCGCGTCGCAGCGACAGGGCTCCGCCCGGAGTGGACCATGTTATGTAAGCCACTTGGCGATGGCCCAGAGAGGCCAGGTGCCGCGCCACGAGATCCGCGCCGGCCTCCTCATCTGTCCCGGCGAAATCGGCGTGGCGAGTGCCGGAGAGAGGCGCCTGAACCGTGACGAGGGGGATCTGGCGTTTCCACACGTCCTCCAGGTGTTCGTCCCGAATCCAGTCCAGTTCCTGTCCCAAGATGATGCCGTCGACCCGGCGATCCAGAAGCCGGTGAATCTGCTCCAGGGGCCGTGCGACCCGCGAGCGGGGCACCAGCATGATCGGCGCGCAGTCCGCCTCTATCAGGGCGTCGTGAATGCCGAGAAACAGCTGAGTCGTGTACACGCTTTGGCCGGAGGGGATCATAAGCCCCACCGTCTGAGTGCGGCCTTCCAGAATGCCCTTCGCCAAGAGGTTCGGCCGGTAGCCGACCTCGCGGGCCATTTCCATGACCCGCTCCACAGTCTCATCCTTATGCAAATGCGCCTTGCCACCCAGAATCCGGCTGACCGTTTTGGCCGAGACTCCGGCTCGCTGAGCAATGGTTCGAAGACTGTCGTTTCTCAATATCCATCACCTCCACGTTAACGGCGCGGGCACAGTAGCATGGGGGAGACAGCGGATTCGAGCAAAAAGTGTCACACGTGACACTTTTCCGAGACTCAAGGGATTGAATCCGGATCTCAATCTCAAAGATCCAAACGTCGGGTTGCATTGACCGCTCCAAAGGTGTATGCAAGCTTAAGGTCGTTCTTGTGGGAACCGCCTTCTACCGAAAAGGACTTTCGGCCCTCGGGCCTTAAGAATACAAAGATGGAAATACCGGTTCTATCCGACCTACGGCGTCTCGACGGACGCTTGCAGCGTCTGCTCGTCTTCTCGGGCACGAATGTTATCAGTTTCCAGTGCCTCGGCGGCTCCATCGTTATCCTGTTCGCCCGCCACATCGGCATGCCCGTCTCCTGGGTCGGTCATCTCATGGCCTTCCACGCCGTCTCCACCTTCCTCGTCATGTTCACCGTTCCGCTCGTCGACCGGTTCGGCCCCAAACGCATCATGATGTTCGCCTGGGGCGCCCGATGCCTCGTCGTGACCCCGGTCCTCTTCATGCCGTTCCTGGTCCGCGCCTCCGACCCTCGCGCCGGCTGGATCCTTCTGCTCGTCGCCACGCTCATGTTCTCCCTTATTCGCGGCCTCGGAATGGGCGGGTGGATCCCCATTCTCCACGAGGTGGTCCCCCGGAATCGCCGAGGCGTTTACTTCAGTGTGGAAACAGGCGTCATCCAGAGCGTGAACATCCTTGTCTCGCTGATGGTTGCCCTCGTCCTGGGAGCGCACGCCACCCTCGCACGCTTCCTCAATATCTACGCTATCGGAATTGGGACGGGCCTGGTGAGCGTCTATCTCCTGAGCCGTGCCCGCTGCGGCGAGAAATCCGCGATCCCCGAACACGGCAAAAGCAGTTGGCAGGCTTATCGAACCGCCTTCGCGGACGGCGCTTTCGTCCGTTACACCCTCCTTGCCTCCCTCTGCCTCGCCAGCGTTATCTGGCTCAACTCCGCCATAATCCTATACCTGCGAGACGCTCTGGGATTCTCCGACGGAACAATCATGTTCCTCCTGGCTATGGGAAGCCTTGCCGTCGCAATCTCCATTCGCGCATGGGGGCGCTATGCCGACCGGAACGGAAGCCGCCAGACCACGGCGCTCGCTCTTTCCGGCTTCGGCCTGGCAGCCCTGGGCTGGGTTTTCCTCCATCCCGCTGCCCCTTGGACTATCCTGCCCGTCGTCCTGCCCGTCCTGTGCGCTGGCATGCTCTTCTCGGCAGCCTTCGTGCTTTCTATAAACCGAGGCATGCTCTGCCTTGTCCGTGAGAAGGGCCGAGTCGGCTACGCCAATCTCTGGATCCTCGGCACCGCCATCGCCATGGGAACCACGCCCATCCTCGTCGGACAGATGATCGAGGGCTTCGGACTCTGGGGATTCCGGTCCTGCTTTCTGATCGCCTGCCTCGGGGCGGCCTTTTGCTCAGTGGCTTGCTTCTCACTGCCCGAAGAAGGAAAGCCCCCTGTCCCCTACCTCACCGCGCTTCTGAGACCTTCCCACCCCCTCCGAACGCTCGGACGGGTCGTCTGGATCACACTGGGCCGCGACGCGAGCAACCAGGAAACGCCCGACAAAACCAACGCCGAAGAACGCACTTGTGCTGGGGAATCGTGATGGAGTTCCCCGTCCTCAGCGATCTGAGAAAACTCGACCGTTCCCCCCGCCGCTTTCTCT
>JABMPG010000809.1 GCA_013203855.1 bacterium | reverse complement strand
GGCATGTGGCGCTGGATCTGGGGATTGAGATTCGCGATCTTGCGAGGCGTCCTCGTGTCTGTCGGGTCGGAGAGGATTCTCCCTTTCCGCGGGTGCCGTTGTCGGCCCTGGCCCTTGATGCGGATGTCATCATTAATCTTCCCAAGATCAAGACCCACGTTCAGATGGGGATGTCGCTGGGTGTGAAGAATCTTTTTGGCGCGGTTTCGGGCAAGCGCAAGGCTGTGTTTCACTTCCGCAACGGTGAAGACCCGGTTCGCTTCGGGCGTCTGCTTGTGGCGATTGCCCGTTACCTGAAGCCGGCGCTCACGATCGCCGACGGGATCGTCGTCCTGGAACGGCACGGGCCTACAACGGGCGATCCGCGCCCCGGTGAATTTCTGGCCGCGTCGGGGGATCCGGTGGCGGTCGACCGCGTCGTGCTGGATTTGGTGGGGGTCGATCCGGCCACGGTGCCCTATATGGAAGCGGCGCGGCAGATGGGATACGGTTGTCAGGATCTCGACCGGATCGAGGTTTTGGGCGACGCTATCGCTGACCTGCGGCTGACGGACTATGTTCAGGTCGCGAGATTCTCGCCCATCAATTTCACTTTGCCCCGCGTGGTGAAAAGTGTGGTCCGGCAGGTCTTTTACCTGGTTTCCGCGCGAGCCGAGGCGTGGCGAGGGCGAGGCTAGGGTCCAGATCCCGTGGTGGCTCTTCGGATCAGGAAGCTTTTCTTCCGGTTTGCATTGCGCTATATTTAAAGGAGCCGCGTGTACCAGGGACGTTCGAAAGGAAAGCCGATGCTGGACCAGATACTGCGAGAGCCGGCTCAGACTGTTACTCTCTGTGTGCTTGCCCATTGCGATGATGAGACTATTGTTTGCGGGGGGCTTCTCGCCCGTCTTGCGGAGGCGGGAGGGCGGGTTTTTGTTCAGGTCCTGTGCGGGGCTTCGTCGGAACGGCGTCGGGAGTTTGCTCAGGCGTGCGGGCATCTCGGCGTCGAATACGAGGCTCTCGATTATGTGGACGCGACGCTTAGTGAGGCGCAGTTTCCCGAGCTTGTCGGCGTTGCCTCTGAAACGATCCGGCGCGAGAAACCTGATCTGATCGTCACCCATGATCCGGAGTTCGACTACAATCCGGACCATCGCCTTCTCGGGCGCTGTGTGGCGCATGGGGCCCAGAAGGCGGGGATGCATCGCGAGGGGCACCGTTCGGGGCTGATCGTCTCTGGGGAGGTCCATGTGCCGATCCCTTACCCGGATTATCTGGTCGACGTGACGGCGCAGATGGGGAAAGTGATGGCGGCCATGCAATGTCATGTGTCCCAGCTTACCGAACCTCACAAGCGCGATTTCTACAATCGTCTTATCGAGACCCGGGGACGCTGGCGCGGCACCCAGGCTGGGTGCGAATCCGCTCTGGCCTTCCGCCGTCTTCCGCTCCCCGTGATCGGCAATCTCTATGGCAGGCCCCAGGCGATCTAGAAAGTGAAGAGATACGAGCAATGAGCAAACTCAATGTGGCGATTTTCTGCATGGGCAGTCTTGGCGGCAGTTCTGAGGTGGCAGTCAATCTCGCGTTGGCTCTGCGAGCCAATGGGCACGACTGCGATGTTTTCGCCTACGAGAACGCTATGCAGGAGAGGCTCCTGCGCGAAGGCATCCGTATCCGGACCCCGAACTCTCTGTCCTACGCCATATTCGATCACATCCAGACCGACTTCGGGTTTCTCGTTGCCTTCGACAAGCTTCACAAGAAGAAGCCTTACGACATTATTCACGTTCACTATGCCGTTCCGCTCATCCATGTTATGTCGAACCTTCGCGACATTTATGGTATTCCCTGCGTCGTCACCTTCCATGGGTCGGACGTCACCATCGTGCCTGATCTTTTCGATGTGAGCATGCTGACGAAGCTTGTGGAGAAGGCGGAGGCTTCGGTTACCGTGGCTTCGCGCTTTCTGGCGGACAGCGTCGAGAAGGTCTACAAGTTAGAGCGTTCGCGTATCCATCTGATCCCGAATACTATCGCGCCGGAGTTTTTCGGGGAGTTTGCGCGAAAGAGAGAGGAGCCGCCTTATTTTGTTCACGTTTCCGGGCTGCGTCCCGTTAAGCGTGTCTGGGATATCGTCCTTGCGATGTGCTGTCTTCGCAAGAAGTTGGCGCATGGCGCCACGAATGCCGCGCCGCGACTCAAGATCATTGGCGATGGTCCGGATCTGCCTGATCTCCATCTTCTGTCAGAGAAATGCGGACTTCACGATGACGTGGACTTTCTGGGGCAAATCGATGAGCGCCGTGAGGTGGCCTCGATCGTTTCGTCGGCCGACGCTCTCATTCTTTCTTCGCTCACCGAGTCGCAGCCTTTGGTCATTCTCGAATCCATGGCCGTGGGCACTCCTGTCATTTGCTCCAGTTTTACTTCCGCGCCCGAGCTTATCGGAGAGAACGGGGAGCGTGGCTGGATTTTCGAGATCGGGGACAGCCAGGCGTTGGCCAGAATCATGCAGGATGTGATTGAGAGTCCGGAAATGGCCGTGCAGAGGGCGGTCCGGGCCCGGGAATGGGTGCTTCGCGAACATCATATGGATGCGGTCACCAAGGCTTATGTGGATCTCTATGGCGATGCGATCGTTGAGGATTCGAAGCGGTCTTTGTAGGTTCTTATTCGAGAGGAAAGGGCAAGCTTTTAGCCGCGTGGCGCAACGTTTTCGCTCTTTCTGCTTTTCCCTATAGTTTTTGGTTTTGGGCATGTAGCTTGTCCGCATGGCCAGAAAACTGCCCCCCCAAAGACCTGCTGAATCTCACTGAGGTACAAGCCCGGGAAATCTGCCTGCAAGGCACCGAAGCCATCGTCCGGGCCTTGCTGCAGCTGGCGGCGCTTGCGAAGGGCAGGTCCGTCCCCGAGACCGCTGGCGAAATTTTGAAACCGTCTTCGCAGGTCGCGCCTTACGAAAACCCGGCCGCGAAAAAGCGCCCGGAGAAGCGCGCGCAGAAGAAAGGCCACAAGGGCGCGCGCCGTACCGGCGAAAAAGGCGCGAACACACAGGCGATGCTGATGCGTAGCCTGAGATGGATAGAGGCTTGCCGGCAATCGAAGCGGCGGGAGGGACGCCGTCGATCCTTGAGCCGCACTCAAGGCTTGAAATACCCGTCACGACCGAATACAGTAACGCGCGACGGCTGAAGATGGGATACGAGGGGCTTATACAGAAGCACGAGGAGGAAGCAACTGTGACATCAGGAAAAGCAATTTCTGAACGTGCTATGGATCAAGGTAAGGGCGTCTTGCGGCTCGCGCCGAACTGGGTACCAAGGTCGTTCTGCATTCCGGGAAGACGGATCAAACTGCATCCGGACGACTACTACGCACTCGGCGGCGACCGTGGCGGGATCGACGAGCGCTGGTTCTCCTCGACGACGCCGGCGGACAATGGGCCATTGACCGCCCCGTGTGAAGGACTGAGTTTCGTCGTCTGTGAGCACAAGGGGAATGTCGAGAGAGTCTCCCTCCGCGATGCCGTGGACGCCCTCAAGGGAAGTCTTATCGGGAACCGTCTATGGACGGAATACGGAGTCTGGCCCATGTATTCGAAGTTCTTCGACAACCAGGAGCCGCTGCCGCACCATATTCACCATGGCGATGCCCATGCCGCAAAGGTCGGTCAGTTAGGCAAGCCGGAGGCCTACTATTTCCCGATGCAGGTCAACAACCACGGCGGTGATTTTCCGTTCACTTTCTTCGGATTCAATCCGGGGACGACAAAGGATCAGGTCCGCGAATGCCTCGCTGCGTTCGCCAAAGGCGACAACAAGATTACGGCTCTCTCCCGCGCCTATCGCCTCGAGCTTGGCACCGGATGGAACGTTTCCCCCGGTGTTCTCCATGCGCCCGGCAGTCTGTGCACATACGAACCGCAGAAAGCGTCGGACGTTTATGCCATGTACCAGTCGGTGATCATGGACCGTCGAGTTGTTTCGAGCGAACTCTTGTGGAAGGACTGCCCGTCCGAACACAAAGGTGACATCGATTACCTGATGGAAGTGATCGACTGGGAAAAGAACACGGATCCCGATTTCCATGCCCACAACTTCATGGAGCCGATTCCAATAGTGCCCCTGGAGGAGATCGAAGTCTTAGGATACGCCGAGAAATGGATTTGCTACAAGTCCGACGCCTTTAGCGCGAAGGAACTCACGGTTCTGCCGGGGCGCTCAGTGACAGTTCGCGACGCAGCCGCCTATGGACTGATTTGCATGGAGGGCCACGGCACGTTTAGTTCCTGGCCCATCGAGTCGCCCGCCCTGATTCGTTACGGGCAACTCACCCATGACGAGTATTTCGTCAGCGAACAGGCCGCCCTTGAGGGAGTGAAAATGGTGAACCAATCCCGGTCCGATCCTCTTGTGATCCTGAAACACTTCGGGCCGAACAACCCCGAATTGCACAAGAAATGGTAAGGCTTTAGCCGCGCGGCGCAACGTTTTCGCTCTTTCTGCCTTTCTCTATAGTTTTTGGTTTTGGGGCATGTAACTCGTTCGCATGACCAGAGAACTCTCCCCGTGAGACCTGCTGAATCTCACTATCAAACAGGCTGCGGAAATCTTCGCCCAAGGCGGGGAAGCGGTCACTTGGGCCTTGCTGCATCTGGCCGCGCCTTCCCGCCGCCAAGCCTCCCGGTTGATTCCGGCCGCCCCGTTCACCTCCCTTTCTCCAAGATTATCTCAATCGAACGCGGAAAAACGATGCTCGCATGGAGTGGAATATTCTTGCAGGTCGAACCAGGCGTCATTACTTTCTAACCATCTTAGCCTGAGATGGCTGAAGGCTTACAGGAAAGGAGTTTGAACCATGGATGCCAGTCCGATCCAGACGGAACCGGCCGAAATCGTTGAGGTCAAGGGGGAGGAAGGGGTTTTGCCCGACGTGGCGCCCAAGGGTTGGGCTTGTGGCCGGCGACTCGACCGTCTGGGGCACGCCGCGGGCGGTCTCGGACCGGGAGTTCGGGCCTTCGATCCGGGGAGCGTGGTCGTTCGTCACGCGGATTGTCTTCTGGAGGAAGGGAAAGACTACCTCCTTGATCACGAATGGGGAACCATGGGCCTGGCTCCCGGATCGACTGTAACCAACGAGGACCGGGTCGAGATCGACTACCGCTACTCCCTCCTGCGGCTGGATTCACTCGTGCTTACGGGCGGGGGCCAGCGCGTTGTCCGGCGGGGCCAGAGCGACCTGACGGTTCCCGAGCCGCCCGCGCTTGGCGAGGGAGAGAGGAGAGAGGCCAATATTCTCGTGCCGTACTTCAGCGACGGCGGGGATGTGGATGTCTATCCAATTCTTGAGACGCCTGCGCAGGCGCAGACGCTGACTACTCCGGGGCGCATCCCGAATACTATGGCGAAGATTTGGGCGGGCCGCCCCGTGAAGATAGTGTGCTGGGGCGACAGCGTGACCGAGGGCGGGGATGCCAGCTCGCCCGGGAAGAAGTATGTTTCCGTGTTCGCGGAGATGCTTCGGGAGAAGTTTCCCGAGTGCGACTTCACCGTCAAGCCCGTGTGTCTCGGCGGCTCGAACTCCGACCAGTGGCTGCATCCCGAGAAGAGCGAGCGTTTGCGTGATGATGCCAGTCTGCACTGGGTTGGCTGGCAGGCGGTGGCGGACGAGAAGCCCGACCTCATCACTCTTGAATTTGTCAACGATGCCGGCCTCGAGCCCCGGACCTATGAGGAACACTATGCGGATATTGTGCGCCGAACCCGGGAACTCGGTGCGGAACTGGTGCTGATCACGCCTCATTTTACCCGTCCCTCCATGATGGGATTCGAGAGCCTTCGGGATGAAGAAAAGCGCGCGTATGTGCTGTTTCTGCGTAAGTTTTCGGAGGGACGGCGCTTGGCGCTTGCCGACGCGTCGAGCCGGTGGGGGCACCTTTGGAAGGAGGGCATTCCCTACATGACGCTGTTGCGAAACGGCATTAACCACCCCGAGGACCGGGGGCATGCTTTGTTCGCCGAGGAATTGATCCGGTGCTTCGGTTAGGGGAATCTAGAGGTCCAGGCTTGATCGGGAGAAGCGTTTTTCTTCGCGTTGTGTGTTGTGGAGGAGGCGGTTGAAGAGGTGGCGTGCCTGATGGGTCTCGGATTTTTCTGCCAGCGCTCCGTAGAATTCCTCGAGGCACCGGTCGCAGCACAGCAAGGCTTTCGTGACATCCCTCATGGCGACCGGGCGCGTGAGGTTTACCTCGGCGAGGTGGTTGCATTTTCCCTTTGCGGGGGGGAAACGAAAGCGGCATTTTGGCAGGCTTACGAACAGGGGCCATCGCGGCGCCACTGCGTTGTCGTCGCCGGTTTCATAGCGGGCAAGTTTTTTTTCGAGGCGGCGCTCGTGGCGGCTCATGCAGGAGAGCAGCATCTTTACTTCCTCCTGCCGTTCGCCTACGGCTCGCTCTTCGAAGTAGTCGCTCAGCAGAGTGTGAAAGTCCCGAATCATCCCGAGGATGTCATGGGTGGTGACACCATGCATGGCGGCGTCCTCCCCTCAGAATACCTCGCGACGCAATGCATCGTTCGGACTTTTGCGCTGCGGGGATCGAAAATTGCTGTAAACAGTGAAGTTTAGTTCCGTTCCCTGCCGTCTGTCAATTCCTTTTCGCCTTAATTTCGTAGCGCAAATGAGCATGGCGCAAGAGAAAGAATGCCCCCCGAGGGCGAACCCATGCCGTCGGTTGAGG
>JABMPG010000808.1 GCA_013203855.1 bacterium | reverse complement strand
CGTCATCTATACGGGCAATCCGGTCTATCCCCTGGCCTGGTCGGTTTTTGACGGAGGGGAATGGGATGAAGACCTCGATCTGTTCTATAGGGCGAAGACCCAGGAGAAAGGTATCGGAACGGGGCCGCGTCCCGGCGAAAGAAAAGTGGCTTTCGCTGGAGATGTCCTGCGCCTACCGTGGCTCACCGCCATCCATCCTCAGATCTTTGAAGGCTTTCAGGTCGGGCCTTTGTTCTGGGTCTTCTCCCTATGGATTGCCGTCTGGGTCGTCGCGAGCCTGTTCCGGATCAGAGCGCATCCCGCCGAGGCGATGCTGGCGCTGTGGCTGCTTTTCGCGATCGGATTCTGGTTTTTCACGTATCAGAGCAATCGATTTCTGATTCCCGGTTGGGGGCTCGCGATGGCGATCAGCGCGGCCGTCATAGTTCGGGCGGGGAAAAGTGGAAGGCAGATCGGCTTGCTCTGTCTCGCGGCGTTTCTGATTCCGGCGACCTATGGAATGCTGGATTCGGCGCGGTGGCTGCTCTTCGACGGGGGACGGTTCGGTCCATCCGGGGGAAATCGCTGGCCGGCCTACACCCTGGGGGCGCTCTCCAGGAACGAATACCTCGCCAGCCAGCTCAACTACTATCCAGCAGCAAGGTACTGCGGGAAAAAGCTCGGAGCAGAAGATAAGGTTCTTCTCGTGGGCGAGCACCGCGTAATGCACTGGCCGTGCGCAGTGGCGGGCAGTGACTGGTTCGACCGGCCCCGGATTCTGGAATGGTTGCGCGGGGCGGAGAGCGCGGATGAACTATTGGACCGTCTTGAGACGGCCGGGTTTACACACCTTTTCTTCAACCTTGCCGAATGGGGTTGGCCCGAGGATTCACACGCCCAACTCGGCGAGTCTCCAGCTTCTCCCGCTTCGGCGTGGTACTACAACCGACGTCACTTCTCCCAGCGTGAGATCCGCCTGATTCAGGAGATCCTTCAGTCCGACCGGCTTCGAGTTGTCTTCCCCCCGGTTCCGGAACGGATTTTTCTGACCGAGATCCAGCCGGGCAACCCTACCTTCATTCCTCGCTCTCAGCCAAAAAACTGACGAAAACCCGTGGCATGGATGTTGCTCACAGGGAAACCGTGGCATGCGTCCGCACCGTGCGGCGCGAGCCGCATTCCCTGTCGTTCCGGAATCTTCATGCTTCTTCCGCTCGCGAAATCCCCTCCACGACAGCCGTTCGTCCTCATCTGTCTGCTTGCCCTGCTCCTGACAGCCCCCGGGGGTGTATCCGCGTCAAAGCCGATCCCGACGGGTCCGAGCTGTCGCATTCTTGACATTCACACCACGGAGCACCAAGGCCGGATCTTTCGGCTGGTTCTCCGGTTCTCGGCGATTCCGGAGCGCCAGATCGAGCGTCCTCTTCCGGGGAAACCGTTGCGGATCCGGCTCGAGAACACGGTCCCAGCCCTCGCCACTCCTTTTCTTTTCCAGAGCAATCGCCTGATCAGGGGCGTTCGGGTGGAGGAAGAGTCCGGGGATACGGTCCTGGAAGTGGAACTGTCCGCGCCCGAGGTGAAGATCCACAGCATGGAACTCCCGAGTGAGAACCTCGTTCTCGTCGACATCGAGCCGCTGCCGGGGGTGAATCTTCCGGAGTTCGAAACAGCCAAGACGACTGAAATGCTGGCGCAGCCCGAGAAGGAGCCTCTCCACCTGAGCCCGATCATTCCTTCTTCGGCTCAGCATTCGGAAAGCCCGGAACCTGGGTCCGAACTCGCAAGTTTGTCGGACGAGGAAACGACGGAAGTCCTGACGGAGAGCGAGCTGCCTCAGCAGGACTGGATACTCCAGTTTCCGAACGCAGGAGCGATGCGGGAAGCTTTCGAAGACGAGGACTACCTGCTTGCGCATAGCATCGGCATCGACGCGCTGGATCTTCCCCAGAGCGGTCCCGCTCTTGAGTCCCTATTGTTTCTCTTGGCCGAGTGCCAGTACAACTTGCAGGAATCGCGGGAAGGCCCGACCGCGCTCCGGCCACCGGACTGGCCCACTGCCCTGAATTACTACCAGCAGGCGATCCGCTTCTCGCCGGATTCGAATTTTCGACCGGCGTGGGACCATCGTATCGCGCAGATCTACGCCAAGATGGGACGTTTCCAGGAAAAACTGGCCCAGCTTCAGGAGTTGGCCAAACAGAAAGATCATCCAAGCCGGGCCAATATCCTGCTCGAAACGGGAAACGCCGCACTTTTGCTCAACTCCAGCAGCCCTCCCGGCTCCACTTGTTATCTCGAGGAAGCGAAGGAGGCCTTTACCCAGTATCTACGAGAGCACCCAGAGGAGGCCGAAGGAAGCCTGGCCACGCTTCTCCTTGGGGAGGCGTTCTATCGACAGGGGAACGATGAGAAGGCCTACGACCTGATCCTCGCTTTCTCCCTGAAGAAAAAACGGATCGCCGATTACCCGGAAGTGTACGAGCATTTCGCCCTCGCCGCGCACCGATTGGGCGAGTTGAACCTGGTGGCGCCCCGGACAGCCAATGACCGGCATTTTGCCCGCCGTCTCGGATCGTCCCTGAGTCCCGAAAACCGTCTGGCCTATGCGCGCCTCTTGGTGGCGGGCGGGAACACGCGCGAAGCCCTGCGGCAATACCATGCCGTCTGCAATTACCTGGCTCATGCGGCCAGCGAACGCCAAATCTTCGACGCAAAATTCGCCATGACTCAGCTCGCCCTGGAAGACATGCGCCGGGGAGCCCGGTTGCCGGGGATAAACTTCGTGGCGTACGCCGACCCGCTCACTACCCTCAAGGAACTCTACCAGAAGAGCTTCAACGTCGGCCAGCGCACCCGCTTGCTGGACGCCATGGTGAAATACCTCATTGCCCAAGGCCGGGAAGTGGAAGCAGTCCGCCTGGCACTGCCCTATCTGCGCAAAGGCCGTTTGCCTTCCCAGTTGACGCATGACCTGAGCAAAACGGTGTGGGACGCCATGCCTCAGGCGATGCGGTACGTCAAGGAGCAGGGCGATTACCTGTTTGCTCTCAATATCTATGAGAGCTTCGGGGAACTCCTCGATCAGCATCCCCTCAAGAACGATCTCGTGCTGGAGTGCGTCCGAATTCTGCTGGACGCGCGGCTTCCGGACCACGCGCAGGAGGCTTTGAAGCGGCTGGGTCCCAACACGGAACTGAATCCTTCCCAACATGCCCTGCTCGACACGATTCAACGCGAACTTCGGCTCGATCCGACACGTCCGGAACATCTGAAGAAGGAAGCGCAGGATCTGCTCACTCCCGAGAACGACGAATCGGTCCGAGCACGGGTGGCGCGTCTACTGGCGAAGGTCTACGAAGACGAGGAAGACTATATGCAAGCAGGCCGAACCTATTTGCAGGGGGCCCTTCTGGAAAACCTGAAGTGGCGCGAAAAGGCGGATTTCTGGCTGAGCGCGGCAGAGGCCTACCGCAAAGCGCCTCACTATTCCAAATCGGCCGAGGTAGCCTGGAAGGGGATCTGGGATTTCG
>JABMPG010000807.1 GCA_013203855.1 bacterium | reverse complement strand
TCGGCCAAATGGCTCGGAAAGAAGCCTCGATTGCCCACCACTACGCCCAATGTCACCATGATTCCATCTCCTTTTTATGAATTGATCCCGACTGGCGTTCTGGCAACCGATCACACCGCATCGGAACCCGCTGAGATTCCCTTCCAGACTGTGTCACCTATGACGCCTCCGAATGAGCTGTGCAGGCGTACAGGGATGCACCAGACTGTTTCTTTCCTATCCACGATTCCTTTTGCGGTGGTCAGTTCGACAAGTTCGGGCGGCCATCTCTGTGCCTGTGGTCTCTTTCTCACTCGCCGCCAAGCGAAAGCCGGCAGTGGACAGTTCGCATAGGTACTTACGGCAACGGCGAGCACAAAGACCGGAAAGTGGGCGCAAGGGAAGCCAACTGCCGAACGGGGCCACCGGAACTGGATTTCTGCCCTGTCTGGCAAGGCGAGATAGCCCACTCGAATGGCCAGCAAGGGGTTCACTATGCGGCTCCAGTGCCCTGAGTACTCCCCCTTGATCAAGCAAGGCCCAGAGTGCTCGACCCAACATTCTGCCTCTCGCTCTGAACAGACGATCAGATGGAGACAGCGATCAAACTGCGACCGGGCAGATTGGCCTGCACGGCCACACCATCCAATTCAATAATCGCGTGTTTGGTTTCTCCGTCATTCCAGAGGAACGCAACGACGGTTCCATCCGTGTTTTGAAACGCGATCACGCTCTTGACAAAGCAGAACGATTCAATACGGCGCGCCCCGGGTCGTATATGTCGGCTCAGTAGCTGCATCGTCGCGTAATCTGGATTATATGTCACCTCTCCACTATCGCGGTTCACCGTGATTAACGAGTTTTGCTTCCAACCCCATGAACTCTTGGCAGTCTCATTCAGGACCATGTTCCAATAGCAGTACACGACGCAACCAGCGTTCAGATAGTTCATAAAATCATAGAACAAAGTCACAGCCTGCGCGGCTGTATTGTCCCCGCCATAGCACACGCTTTCCGTGTGCATCACTTTCGTATTGGGATACAGACGCTGCAAATCGCTAATGGGACCCGGATAGCTGTATTGAAAGCCGTTGCCTTCAACAACTTCTCTAAAACGTGCATCGGCCATGCAACGATGGGACTGTAAGCCGGTAATCGTGCGAAAAGTGCCTCCCCACAAGCCGGTCCTGATACCTGCCTCGTGAAAGGCAGGCGCCAGATATTCCACGGTGAACCGAACCATTTGCTCCGGCGGCATGACACAACTGGGAAAGTTCGCCGCGGAATCCGGTTCATTTTGAATGATGATTCGATCTATGGAAATGCCTTCCGTAAGATATTCCTCCACGAACCTTCTCATGTAAAGCGCATAGGCCTGGTAAGTCTGCGGTGTGTCGATGAGGCTTCCGCCTTCCACAAAGCTGTAGTTGGTCTTGAGCCAAGCAGGGGGACTCCAGGGAGAAGCGAACAGCCGCAACCGAGGATTCCAGGTTTGAGCGCTTTTGATGTAGGGGATTAAGTGGCGTTTGTCACGCTGCAAACTGAAATGCTCCATCTGAAAATCGTCGGGATGATCGTTGTGGCTGTAGGCATCGAATGCGAAATCGCTGGAGCCAATCGGAACCCGGCAGAAAGAAAAGCCGGCACCTTCTTTCGGGTCAAAAAGGTTTTGGAGAATCTCCCTGCGTTCGTCTTCCGACAAATGCTCCAATGCTTCGCCTCCGTTCTCATTAAAAGCGCCGCCGATTCCCTCGATTGTTTGGAAAGAGAGGTCGGTATTGATGGCAATATGGATATCTTCAATATTCTGTCCAGGTTGGTCTTGTCTGGTGACCCAACTATGTTTTCGAACGGCATCTTCGCCGACAGGCGTGTCGAAGGATGCTGGATGTACACGACATGTTGCCATGATGTCCTCCTATGCGTTGTGTTGAGTCGTGGAGAGTCTGGCGCGTAGCGTAGTATAAAATTGGCTCGTCCTAACGAGAGGCCATCTCTCCGAGGCTGAATCCGGCTGGCGGCTCCAAGTATGTCATGTGGTATCCCGTGGTTCGCCCAACGGACAACCACTGCCAGATAACACAAAGAGTTGGCTAGAGCAGTTGAAATCGCTGACAACCAAGCCTATCGGGGGCTGATTCGAGTACCTGCGGCATATGCCGGGAGAGGTCACTTGCCTCGTCTATCATGCAGCCCTTCACGTGGGCTTCCCGGAGCAAAGATCGGATGGTCGGTACCATGCCAAACGAGCCGTCCGGCTATCGAAGTCTCGGTGCCCGGTTCGTTCTGTCTCTTGGCAAACAGTGTTTCTCCTGGTTCCATGATTGGATAGAGAAAGGGGGGCGATGCCTCTTAAGGCACCGCCCCAGATCGTGTCAGGCAAAGATCAGACTGCGAGAGAGTCTACTCGTAGATGGACCAGGTACCGACGTTCGTGACCTGATCCTTGACCGTGATATCGGTAAGGACGATGTCGTCAATCAGCACGTTCGCGGCCATACCGCCGGTGTTGAAGTACACCTGGCTGATTTCAGCCAGACGACCGTCCATCACACTCACCAGCGTGTCGGCCTGCGACGTTGCAGTGTTCGTCAGAACCATACTGACGATGCTGTGGTTCTCGTCGTAGGGAGCGAACTGCAGCGACACGGCGTAGGTGCTGATCCCGCCCGCACTGCCGTAACCGGCCAGCGTCTTCTGCGTCGCCCAGACGTTCAGGTTGCCCTGCTCGTCTTCGGCGCCGTCCACGTCAACCTGGAAAGCCCAGGTGTCGTTGTCCGTGGTCGGGAAGAAGTCGAGGGTAACACCGCCGGCGCTCTCATCCGGATAGATGCCGTTCAGCGACAGCCAGAAGTCGGAGTAGGTTCCGACCGGGTGCAGACCGTAGCCGCCGTCCGTCGTGAAGGGAACTGCCGTGCTGGCATGGCTGCCCGTCACATACAGCGTGAAGTCCAGCCCGACCAGCGTGTCGTCGCCGATGGTGATCGGCGAGAGCAGATTCTGTGTGAAGGGGACGCCCGCATAGAACAGGGGCTCGATCGTAAGCGATGCCGTCTCGCGACCGGCCGCAACAGTGCCGCCACTGGGCGTACGGAAACCGCCACCCGTGACAACATTGACCACGGCCAGAGAGTAATCCCAAGCGTTGTCGGCGCCTGGAATGGTGCCCACAAGAGAACCCAGAACATTCAGGTCGAAGGTGGGCAGAGTTGCTGTGGCAACGCCGTCCCACGTTTCAGCCATGACCGTGCGGCCGAAGCTTGCGCTGCCGGTCGGAATGGCGATCGAGCCGACGGTGACCTCGGCCGAAGCCGTGCCACTCAGAACAACCGAGTCGCCCGCGCCACCAGCTGCGGCATTCAGAACGAAGTCACTGACCTGGAGAGAAACGTCCCAGGTGCTGCCAATGGCTTCATCATTGAACAGGACCGCATAGATCAGATCGAATGCGCTGTCGCGGGTCACCGAGAAAGCGCCGTCGACAAAGGTCGCCACGCCCGTGGTGCCCGAAACCGGGCCACGCGCGACCAGTTCGCCGTCGCCGAGCAAGCCGTCCCGGTTCGGGTCGGTGTACACGAGGACTTCGCGAATCTCGGCCGCGCCCGAGCCGTTGCCGGTCAGGGTGCAGCTGATCGAGTCCAGAGCGATTTCCCATTCGCCAGCGTCAAACACCGCGATCAACTGAACCAAGCCAATGGGACGGTTCGGGCAAACCAGAAGGTTCGACGTCGAAACGTCGCCGGCCACCAGTCCGATAGTCTCGTTCGGATCGGGCCGCTTGGTCCAGGTGAAGATGTCCGGGAGGAACATGCGACGGGCGGAATCAACGCCGACTTCATCGCCGAATTCCACATAGACGCCAGCACCCGTGACCTGCGTCAGGTCCGGGGACCCGACGGTAAGGGAGCCAAGATCGGCTATCGGCACGTCCGCATCGGCATCCAACTCGTTCATCTCGGCGTTCGCCGTAGCGTCCACCGCATACCACCCGCCGAGCGCATCCACGTCCACCGTAACCGCGCCGGCGGGGCCGGCAAGGGGAACGTTGGTTGTGCCGACGCTCAGGAACCAGTTGTCATTCGCGTCACGAACCAGCCAACGAATGATCTGCCCGGTCCAGGTCTGGTCGTTCTGGATTGTGATCTTCTGCAGGTTGATGTACTTGGTCGGGGTGGTCCCGCCAAAGTTGTCGAAGATCGTGTAGGCGTAGCTGCCCGGGACGTTGGCCGAGGAGCCGGTGCCGTTCGAGCCGAAGAAAAGGATACGACCACCGAACCCGGAGGCCCACAGACTCAAAGTCGCGGCGGTTCCCGCATGGTTGCCACCCCACTTGAAGCCCTGATAGCGCTCTTCGGAGCCAACGGGTGCCTGTTCCCAAGGCCGCGTGAGCACGGGCGTCTCCGTATTGGCGTTGGCAATGGTCAGATTGCCGGGGGGCGGCATCCAGTCCACGATCTTGGCCACTTGGCGAAGGGGCTGACCCACCAGCATCAGGCTGGTGGTCGTGCCCGACACGCCAAAGGAGTTCGAGGTGATCACGAGGTAGCCCAGATGAGGCGGATTCTGACCAACCGCCGGATCATAGGTCACGTTGACGGTCGTGCTGCCGCCGCCCGGAACCGAAACCGCGCCTGGACTGGTAAAGGAGAACACACCGTTTTCGTCGATGAGTTCCCAATTCGAGATGTTCAGGGTGCCGCCACCGATGTTGTTAACCGTCACCGTTTCGGTGTCGGGATCGGCGTTGAAGCCCTGGCTACCCGAAAGGGGATGACCGAAGCTGGGAGCGAGTTCCGCTTCCTGCAGGTTCGACGTCCACTTGATCTGAGTGATCGCCGTGTGGGCATTGCCGTTCGGGATCAGGCTGCTCGAGCCATCATAGCCAGCCACGCTGTATACGCC
>JABMPG010000806.1 GCA_013203855.1 bacterium | reverse complement strand
GTTTTGGACCAGATGGACGCCCCCGTGAGACCGTTGTAACAGGTGACGACGAATTGCTGCGAGGCATTGGGCAACCGCGTGTAGATGAAAAAATCTGGGTAATCGTCACCGTCAAAACTGGCGCCAGACCAGGTGAGGGTCATATCCTTATTGACGCCGTCGATTGTCCATCTTCCTGCGGACTCGTCGGGAAGGGCGGAATTGTTTTCGTCCAGTCGTTGAAACGTGAGTCTCGTGAAATCGCCTCCCGAAGGGGTCGCCTCGTCGGTACTGACCAAGACCAGATCGGCCAAGTCCATCGAGTCGGCGCGAGGAGTAAAAAGCCGATACGGCATGAACAGACCGGCCTGGGCGGTGAAATCGCGTCCGGCCGTTTTGTCGGCGGAGTAAGTTTTTTCGCCGCCCGTGGGGACTGAATCCAACGCAAACAGGCGCCAGTTGCCCGAGGTTGAGTTCTTCAGCAGGATCATATAATCCGGCACGCCATCACCGCTATAGTCCTTAAAGAACCCGATTTCGGTCATATGGTTATACTGAACTGTCGTGTTGTGATAGTACCAATCCAGTTCCAGCCCGGTCTTAAGCGTGAGGGTAACCTCGGCCCGGCCCGAAGCCGCCGAAAACATCAGAGCAATCGCCAACAATGGAAGCAGACGTTTCATGATTGGGCACTCCTTTTGCCACAAGAGATTGCACGGAACCATTTCGATAATTTTTGCGGCCACGAGATGGTTCCCGCACCGCTATCACATCTCTTGAAGATTGAGCGACCACCGAAACAGTGTGTGCGTCACATTGATGAGTGAACCGATATCGCGCATTTGGCTCTCCAAATGCACATATTTCATCCAACATATTTAGGATCTTCCTCCCGAGACAGCCTGCAGTCAAGCACATTTGTCTCCGATACGAGGCTGAATCGCAGCCTGCGTTTGGGGTCGGGGATCTGCGAACGCCACATCTATCTGTGGGATTCCCTCGGTTTGGGGCCGCGAGCTCCTCCGTGCGAGATCGGGGACGCCCTATCATCCTCCCTCTGGCCAGGACTGAGTAACTGCACACTCACCCCACTATCATCGGCTTGAGGAAGGCCAGGTCCTCGACGATTAGGCGGTCGGCGGAGGCGGTGTCGCTGTATTCGGCGGTGAGACAGATGTTGCCTTGCCAGGTCCGGCGTTTGAGTTCGGCGGCGGCGGTGGGCCATCCGGCTTGGCCGTGGCGGCCGGTGGTCCAGTACAGTTGCCACTCCGCCACAGGGGCCTCGGGGCCGTTGGATCGGCGGTAGAAGGCGTTCTTGAAGTTCACGATTCGCAGATGCGACCAGACAGCGTCGAGAGCGATGCAGGCGGGCTCCCCGCTGATGGCGCAGTGGCCGATGTCGAGCACCGCACAGACGTGTTTCGGGTCGAAGCCCGCGATGAGGCTGCGCAAGGCGAAGGCGTTGGGAATCTCCATCCCGCAATGGTTTTGGACGCCGATCGCCACGCCCGTGTTCTCCAGCGCCGGGATCAGCCTTCCGTATTCGTCGCGGATCTGGGCCTCGCGCTCGAGATAGCCTTTTCCCGGCATCTGAAGGCAAACCCGAATAGTCGGAACGCCCGCCGCACCGCACGCGGCGATGGTCCGCAAGTCAGTCGGTCCAGCGATGCTGAGGATACGCACGCCGCAGTCCCCCAGAATGCGGACCGCCTCGGGAAGGTCCCGCCCCACGTTTTCCGGCTCGACCTGAAAACCGGGTCGGACGGGGAGTTCGATACCGTCGAATCCGAGTCCGGCTATGAACCGTCCCAGTTCGGGCAGGGGCATTTTCCAGGGCTTGGTGAAGACGGAGAAGAGGCATCCGGTGGGAGCCATGGGGGTCCCCTTTCAGGCAGGCGGAATGTTCGAGAGATGCCTCAGCGCGAGGATCAGAGCCTGGGTGCCCTTGCGGCCGTGACCCTGGGCGCGCAGGGCGAGATCGCGTAAGACAGGCCCAAAAAGATCGGCCGCAATGAGCCTTGCCCCTGCGGGAGCGGGTTGAAATACAAACGATGTTGTGGAGCGACAACGTCCTGAGCAGGGGCGAGACACGAGAACTGCCCCGCGAGGGCGCCGGTCCCGCACTTTCTGCCGGCTGGGGGGCGGCGTCCCTCCCCGGCTAAGGAGACCCGGTCAAGTCCAGCTCTCTCGACGGCTCCTTACCATAACCCGTGATGATAATCTTGGTCGGATAGACCGTCACCACGGCGTAGGCGTTCTCGACCGGGGCTTCGACCATGCCGTGGATCGTAACGTGGTGGACGCCGTTCTGGAGGGCGTAGCCGCCTCGGTGATTGTGTCCAGCGAAGTAGGCCACCACGCAACCCGATTCGTCGATCAACTGCTCGCCGGACACGGGATTTTTCGCGAGGCTTTCCTGCTTCGCGTCCTTCACCTGCGGAAAGTGGTTGAAGACGATGACCTTCTCACCGCTATTACGAGCTTCGGCCAGCGTTGCGCTCAGCCATGCCAGTTGCGCATCGCCCAGGACCCCGTATCCTGCGTCGTTTCCGTCGAGGACCACGAATCGCCATCCCGGCGCCGCCGGCAGGGCGAAATCGTAGTAGAACGAGTCGAGGCCAATCTTCTCGTGAAGCGTCTCCTTGCCCGCGTTGAGGCAGTGGTTCCCGATCACGTAGTAGGTCGGCATGGACAGCGTGTGGTAGACGTCCAGCACCGTGTCGAGATCCTCGAGGGTCTTCTCGCGGGGCTTGTTTCCGTCGATCATGTCGCCGAGCTCAATGGTGAAGGCCAAGTCCTTTCTGTTCAATTCGGCTACGGCTTCTCTCAGACGATCGATCGATTCGCGATAGTGCCGGTCGCCCTTCGTCTCCTTGTCGCCATACTGCACATCCGCCACGACACCGAAGGCGAATGGCTCCGACTTCCACCCCCGGACCGCGGAGGAGGAATTGCAAGCCGCCGATAGAAGAAGACACAGGGCGATCAGAAGGGCTCTCATCGTTTCTCTCCAGTCAAGTATCACTGAGCGTTGTCGCGAATCCTTGGAATCGCCTCGGCGGTCCGGCCGTGCCGGACTCTATCTCATATTCCGGTCGATGAACGTCTGAATCCGCCGATATTTCTCCCTCACCTGCATATCCTGGCGTTGCTGACGCCGGTCTTCCTCCTGCAGGCTCCGGCGCATCCGTTCCTCGTCGGCCAGAAGGTCGCGGATGGAAGCATGCTTGGGACGGGGGCGGAACTCAGGATCGGCGGTTACGCGTTCGACCGCCATGGCCACTTCAGCCGGAGAGGCATACGCCTTGAGGACGGGCTGATTCGTCATGGACGGCACCACCCGTTGGTCCAACGGCTTCTTGACGTCGTCCATGAGGAGGATGACCAGGCCTCTCAGCTTCGGATTGCGGCGGATCATCTGAGCGAGGCCAACAGCCGACAACTTCGGAATAGCTGGGTTGATGATCAGAATATCCGGCTCATAGCGGAACATCTGCTGAAGAGAAGCCAGAGGGTCGGCGCAGGGGAGGCACTCGTACCCCGCCTCCAGACCGCGACACGCCCGGCTCATCTGGCACTCGTCGGCGCAAACGACGATGACACGGGCCCGGCCGGTCTCGATGACCTCCGGTTTCGCGGCGGGAGCCTGAGCCGTCTTCGCCGGACGACTCGCCACGGGCGCGGCCCTGGGCGCCGGGGGCTCCTGGGCTTTGCGAATCACTTCCTCGGGCGACATTCGCTTCTCCCGCTGCTGCTGCCCGCTCTCCGCGAGAAAATAGTCGATGTTCGACAGCACCCGCATGGGGTCGAAGGGCTTGGTGAGATAGAGGTTCGCCCCGGAAGCGAAACCGCGCCGGGCCATTTCCGCACTGGTCTCGGCGGTGAGGTAGAACACCGGGGTCGTGACGTAGTCGGGATGGCGGCGGATGGCTTCGACCGTCTGAAAGCCGTCCATATGAGGCATCCGGACATCGCAGAGGATGAAATCGGCATCGCAGAAGTCGAGCATGCCGATGGCCTCAAGTCCGTCCCCGGCCGTGACGACCTCGTGTTTCATGCCGAGGGCCACGCTGAGGATTTCCAGAATGTCAGGTTCGTCGTCGATACAGAGAATACGCCAGTTTTTTGCCATGTTGTTCCTCGGGTGGGTCGTGATGTTGGTAGTTCCCGTTACGCCCTTTCAGGGCCGGGTCGTTTCCGCAAGACAACTTCAAATTCCAGACGACTGGCTCCTCTACACACAAATCTTCGCGTCCCGGAAGACCACTCGGCCGCCTACAATCGTGACTGAGGGACGTCCCTTGAGCGTTTTGCCGTTCCACGGACAGTTGTGGCTGCGGCTGAAGAATTTGGACGGATCGACCTCGAATTCCGTCGCCAGATCCAAAACCACCACATCCGCGTCGGCGCCTTCGCCGAGGGTGCCCTTGTTCAATTTCAGAATCCGGGCCGGACCGATTGTCATTTTCTCGATCAGAAGATTCAGAGGAATCATACCTTTCTCGACGAGCTCCGTATAGAGAACGGGAAACGCGGTCTCCAAGCCGATAACACCGAAGGGGGCCT
>JABMPG010000805.1 GCA_013203855.1 bacterium | reverse complement strand
CCCATAGGCGATACCGGCCCCCCTCCTCGACGGGAGTCATGGTGCGCGCCACAAGTTCATTGATCGTCCGGCCCGGAATCTTCCCCTCCTGCCCCACCACGATCATCCAGTCATCGCCAATCTGGACCTGCCACCCGCCCTTCTGAACGAAATCCTCCGGTTCGATCCACAGATCGACACCACTAGAGGCGAGCGGTTTCCGCTCCTCATCGATCTGGGCCACAAAAAAGTCGCGCCTGTCCTGATAGGCCTGCGATTCGAAATCGATCTCATAGCAGCGCAGATAGTCGAAGTAGCATGACCCGCTTGTCGCGGCATCCATATTGACCACCACGCACGTCAGCCAGAGAAATTCGTCATGCTGGGGCACCTGCCGCACGTCCACCGTCCTCGTCAGTTCTCCGTCGAAGAAAAAGTTCAGATAATCCGGCGCGAACTCGTAGCCATAGGTGTGGAAATCCTGCGCCAGACTATCGGAGGTCCGATGCTCGTCCCGGCTGATGCTGCCCTTGAGGCTTCCCCAGTGAATGAGACCATAGCTGAACCGATACGGATCGTGCGAGCCGTAATGTTCAAAGCAGTCGATCTCAAGATGATCGATGCCCTGGAGGGCGGGCGGAACGACGCCGTTGTGCGACCAGGTCGCCCAAAAGGCTTCGTGCCAGCCCAAGGCCGGATCCATCTTGGCCGCCACCTCGAAATAGCCATATTTGAACTGGCGCTTGGTGATGATCCCGCCCGTCGTGTATCGGTTGCCCAGATACTCCTCTTCCTTCAGCGAGATCTTCGCCGCGCCGTCTTCGACCGAAACATTCTCGGGGATACATTTCGACCAGGGGTAGTAGCCCGTTGTCCGGTAATACCACTCGTCCTCGTCAAGGGCCGGACCACTGAACTCATCCGACCACACCAGTTCGTAGCCTTCCGGGGACGTATCGGCTCGACATACGACAACCGCCCCTCCGAGCACGACAAGAACGACGGCGAAAAAAACTGAACCCTTTCCCGATGTGATCACGCTCCCCTCCCCTGCCTCAGATTCCATCTTCCGCAAATTCCACGCACTTCATCATAGATAGGTCAACCGGCCCCGCGCAAGGAAAGAGCTTGTGATTCTTCCCCATTTCCTCTATGGCTAGGAGGATTGGGGTCTGTGCGGGCGACTCTTTTCACCGGACAACGTATCTCCGGTCGAAAGGCCGGAATCTGCCAAAAGACTCACATCAACGAAAGGAAATTGCGTATATGCGAATGAGGACAATTCTCCCCCTCATGCTGGCCCTGCTGCTCGCTCTCTCCTGCGGCTACGCCCAGGAAGAAGCCCAGGAGGAAGCAAAACCCGCCGCCATGGCCAAACCTAAAACCGACATCAAACTTGAGACCGAGATGGACAAAGTCAGCTACGCGATCGGCGTTCAGATCGGCACCAGCCTGCGCATGCAGAAAGTCGACGTCAACACCAAAATCCTCTTCAGCGCCCTCGATGCCGCCGTCAAAGACGAACCCCTCCTCATGACCGAAGAAGAAATGATCCAGGTCATGGAGGCGTTCCAGCAGAAAATGGAGCAAAAGATGCAGGAAATGCAGCAGCAGGAAGGCGCCGGGAACGAGAAGGCCGCGAAGGAGTTCCTTGCCGAAAACGCCAAGAAAGAAGGCGTTAAAATCACCGACAGCGGACTCCAGTACCAGGTCCTCGAAGAAGGCAAGGGCGCGTCGCCCACGGCCAAGGATAAGGTCCAGTGCCACTATCGAGGAACCTTCCTCGACGGTGAAGAGTTCGACAGTTCCTACAAACGCGGCGAACCCACGACCTTCGGCGTCACCCAGGTGATCAAAGGCTGGACCGAAGCCCTCCAGATGATGAAAGAGGGCGACAAGTGGAAGCTCTGGATTCCCGCGGACCTCGCCTACGGCGAAGGACGCTCCGGGATTCCCCCCAACTCTCTTCTCATCTTCGAAATCGAACTCATCAAGGTCAACCCCGAGCAGTAGGACCGACCTTCACGATTTCACAAAACCAAACCCCGGCGGCTTCCCGCCGGGGTTTTACTTTTTCCCCTTGTGCCCAGAGCCTCCCGAATGGCAGATCTGACGCAGGAACCGGCTGGACGATGAGAGAAGATGAACCGGTGGGATCTTGCGGGTGCTTCAACAACCACTTCTCCGGCCATGCGCCATCGGATTCGGCGCGGTTGAGCGAGGGTTTCGGTAGAGGCGGAGCGAGAGCGACAAATGCCGGGACCGGCGGGTCTTCCCACCGCGGGGTAGGATTCTCGGATGCCCTGCCTACTTGTTCGTAGGTCGTAGAAACGTCTCACTGATTCCATCCTTGATCTAATTGCAGCAACCACAATCTTCTACCTCAGTTCTCCTTCTCTGGTCCGAGTCTTGCTCCCCGAATTCCTGTTGGACCATTACCAAAGGGGGAGTTCCATGTCTCAACCAGCCTTTCCTGCAACCCGCCGCAAGACCCGAATCGTGGTCCTGTGCGCCGGATTTCTCGCGGTCGCCGCCATCGCGCTCGCCCAACCGGGAGCGGAAGAGCCCAACGTCGACTCTGGGGCCACCGCGTGGATGCTCACCTCCACAGCACTGGTTCTTCTCATGATTCCGGGTCTGGCGATGTTCTATGGCGGCTTAGTGCGCACCAAGAATGTTCTCGGCACGATGATGCACAGCTTCGCAGCGATGGCCATCGTGGGCGTTCTCTGGGTGGTTTGCGGATACGCGATGTCGTTCGGACCGAGCGTCCTGGGAGGCTGGTTCGGCTGGAAATGGGACTATTTCTTCCTGAAGGGCATCGACACCACGATCCTGGACGTGGGCGTGCCCGAATATGTCTTCGCGATGTTCCAGGGCAAGTTCGCCATCATCACCCCGGCCCTGATCGCTGGAGCTTTCGCCGAACGGATCCGATTCCGCACCTACTGTGTCTTCATCACCCTCTGGAGCCTCCTCGTCTACAATCCTCTCTGCCACTGGGTCTGGGCCTCGGACGGCTTCCTGTTCAACATGGGACCGGGCGGAGCCATCGACTTCGCCGGCGGAACCGTCGTCCACATCTCGTCGGGAATCAGCGGACTCACTCTCGCCCTCTATCTGGGCGCCCGTCGCGGATACCCCGAAAGAGCCATGCACCCCAGCAACCTGGTGATGACTCTCACCGGAGCCGGACTCCTCTGGGTCGGATGGTTCGGGTTTAACGCCGGCAGTTCCGTCTCCAGCGGACTGGCCACCGCCCAGGCACTCACCGCCACCCAAGCCGCCGCAGCTGCCGGAGCTCTGGCCTGGATGCTCATCGAAGGCATCCACCAGGGGAAACCGACCTCGCTCGGAATCGCTAGCGGAATCCTCGCCGGACTGGTCGCCGTCACGCCCGCCGCCGGCGTCGTCCAGCCCTACGGCGCCATCATCCTCGGAACCATCGCCGCCATCATCTGCTATTGCGCAATCCTCCTCAAGAACAAACTCGGGTACGACGACAGCCTCGACGCATTCGGGATTCACGGTGTCGGAGGGATCACCGGTGCCATTCTTCTCGCATTCTTCATCCGGGAAGCCTGGATGGCCGATGCGGCCACCAATGCCGGCGGAGCCTGGACCGTCCTCCAGCAGCTCTGGGTCCAGATCAAGGCGGTCGGGATCTCCATCGCCTATGCCTCCACCGTCACCATCGTCCTCGCCTTCGTCTTGGACAAGACCCTCGGCCTCCGGCTGCCACGTGAACAAGAACAGGCCGGAATGGACTACAGCCTCCACGGCGAAAGCGCCTACGGAATGCTCAACCTGGGATAGTTAGTGCCCGACATACCCCGCAAGGAGCCCGAGATGAAACTCATCACCGCCATCATCAAACCGTTCAAACTCGAGGAAGTTAAGGAGGCGCTCGCGGCCGCCGGCATCGAGGGTATG
>JABMPG010000804.1 GCA_013203855.1 bacterium | reverse complement strand
TGCTGGGCCGGGGGGATATGGTTCTCGCCGGAGTGGCCGAATTGCGGTCTCGAAAGGAGCCGGAAGAGCCCCTGCGAGCGTTCGCGCTGGTGGGACTGTTTGGCTCGTTTTCCGAGACTACACCAGCCCGTCGGCTCGAGGACTCTTTCGCGACCGAAATCCTCAGGGTGGTCAATCTTCCAGAGGAAGGCGTGGATTTCCTTCGATCGGTCATGAGGCCATGACGCATTCGCCTCTTCGACAAAGCCTCCCCTGGGATTGCCGATATGTTGGAAGCGGGAAAGGGCCGCTGTTCTGCGCCGCCGCGCTTCGCGACCCCGATTCTCCTCTTCTCCTGGTTTGCAACGCCGTGGGGGAAGAGGCCAAGTGCTCTTTTTCGGTTCTCCAGGAAACGGCCCGCTACGCGTGGGAGGCGGGATGGTCGGTGGCGCGCTTTGACTATCGAGGTTGCGGCGACAGTCCGGGGGAGTTTGGGCGTACGGGACCGCGCGACTGGCTGGAGGATTCCGAGACCATACTGACGCATTCTGGGGCATCTGGCGAGAGACGGCGAAGCGTCCTGCTCGGACTTCGATTGGGCGCGAATGTGGCGGCCCGGATCGCGCCGAAAGCGAACGACCTCTTCGAGCGCGTCCGACTGGTTCTCTGGGAGCCCATTCTCGATCTTCCCCGTTACGTGAGGCATCTGGAATGGATGAACCGGGAGCCGGGGAGGGCAAACGGCATCGATCATCTGGGGTGGGAGTTCTCGCGGGAGTGCCTGGAGGACTTGGAGGGATCGCTTCAGATAGACGCGGCCGGGATATCTTTTCCCTCCCTGATCGTTCATATCGGATCGCGCCGTTCCCCCGCGGGCGATTTCGTTCGTCTTCCAGAAACGCTTCCGCCCGCGTCGAGGTTTGAACACCTCCGGGAACGGCCATTCTGGGAGCCGATCGGGATGCGGACATGCCCGACCCTCGCCGATCGAACGCTTGCGTTCCTGAAGGAAGAACACCCATGACGCCTCTGGAACCCGTCGCCTTTCCTGCGCCGGGCGGGCTCACCCTCCGGGGCGTTCTCCATCGGCCTCTTGCCAAGAGCCAGCCTGGATGGGCGGCCCTCCTCCTCCCCGGCCTGGCCGGACCGCGCTACGGCCCCCATCGGCTTCTCTTCGATCTGGCCGAGGTCTTGTCGCAAGAAGGGATCACGGTCCTTCGTCTCGACTTATCGGGAGGCGGCTACAGTTACGGCGACGAGACGTCTTTCGGGAATCATGTCGCGGAGGCCCGGTGTGCCCTGGCTTGGTTGAGAAGAAAAGTGGACGCAGAGAGGTTGCTTATCGGCGGCATCTGCCGCGGCGCCAAGGTGGCGCTGGCGGCCGCCTGCGGAGAGGGAGAGGTGGAGCGGCTCCTTCTCCTGTCGTGTCCGCCATTCAATGAGGCGACGAAGAAGAAGCAACAGAGGCGACGCTTTCATCACCTGAAGACCTATGGTGCGAAGTTCGCCCGATTTGACTGGCTCCCCCGCCTGCTCCGAGGCGATCTCCGCCTCGATCTGATTCGAATGAACCTGACGGAACCGATTGCGAGCGACGTGAACGAGAGCCTGGATGAGGGCGAGTTCTGTTTGGACGCGGGCCGGATTTCAGGCAAGGCGCTCTTCCTCTACGGAGAATCGGATCCGGATCTCAAGCAGCATCTGGCCTTCTATCAAAATCTGTTTGCGGAAACCAATGGAGCCGCCCTCAGAGTGATTCCTGGGTCCGATGCCGGTTTCTATGCGGCTCCCTGGCATCACGCTGTTCTGGAGGCAGGCCGCCGCTGGTGGCAGCAGGCCTAGAAAGACTGAAGCGCGATCCCCCATCGTCTTTTCCAGTGACTTCATTCTCTCGCGAGCAGCACGAGGCCGCTCCCGGAGAGCCGGTTCTGTCTCTCTTCCAGTACGGGTCGGAGGTTGTAGCGCTGGGCCACTTCGCGAATGAGTTCATCGAAGTGATGAGCCGGGTCGAGGTAGAGCCAGACGCGCGTTGCCCGATCGGGCAGACGGTCCAGGACGTGTTCCTCGAAGCGGCTGGTCGAGATGACGGTTACGCCGGAGAGATCGGCTTCGAGACGGTCGGCGTAGTAATCGACGGTGATCCAGGGCGAGGCAATGAGGAGATCGCCGGGACGGACGCTGGCGAAGAGAATCCGGCAGAGGCGCTCGTTTTGGTCGCGCTGGAAGTGGATGTTCTGCCCGATGGCGGCGATTCCCCAGCCCTGCAGAAGGAGGTAGAGGGCCAGGAGAGAACCGAAAGCCAGCGGGCGTCGGAACCTTCGCCAGAGGGATTCCCAGCCGGCGGCGAGGAGAACGAGATAGGGCGGCAACGTGAGAAGGAAATAGCGGCCAGCGCTCTGGGCGTTTCCGAGGATGGGCGAGACGAGAAGAGAATAGAGCAGGTTCAGGATGACCGGCAGGGCAACGGCGAGAAGCAGGAAGAGAAGGGGGGGCTTTCGCCAGAGGGCCCGGAGGCCGAGGATGAGCAATACCGCGTTCGAAAGGAGGAGGAGCGCCTTCACCCATCGCTCGGGCGTGAGAAAGAAGAAGACGCCATTGAGATGAAAGAGGAGAGCCTTGAGGGTGTCGAAGTGGACCCCACTCTCCTGCCACCACGCGACGTGGGTGCGGTCGACCGATGCCATCATGATGAGCAGCGGGATCAGCAGGACCAGAAGCACGACTTGGGAGAGAATCCATGGCCGGCAGGGGAGAGCCCTACGTTCCTTTCGCCAGAACGCGAGGAGGTAGAGGTTCTCGACCAGAATCGCATGAAGGCCGAAATAGTGAAAGAAAACGGCGAGGAAGAGGAAGAAGGCGTTGAGGATCAGAAAGACGCGCTGACGGGTCTTCAGCCATCTGAGAAAGCAGAGGTAGGCGAGCACAATCCATAGCACCCAGATGGCAAAGGCTCGGCACTCCTGGGAGTACCAGACGTGAAGGGAAGATAGGGCAAGAAGAGCGGTGGCGATGAGGCTGCCGTGGCGCCCGAGAAAGAATCGCGCGAAGAAGTAGAACACGAGAAGCGTAAGGGAACCCGCCAGCGCGCTGGGGAGGCGCAACGCCCATTCGCTCAGCCCCGCCACCTTTTCCCAACAGTGAATGAGGAGATGAAGGCCAGGAGGATTCGTCTCGACGGTAAAGGAATATCGAACGATCTCCCACGGCGAGCCCTGTGCGTAATAGTGGCTGGCCGCCTCGTTGAACCAGAAGTCCTGACTTCCGAGACCCTGAAAACGGAGGAAAGCGCCGAGGAGGACGATCAGGCCAAGGGCGATCCAAACGAGCGTGGGATGAGGATTCGCTTTGGATCTCATAGTTAGAGCAGAGCCGCCTTAGATGGCTTCCTGGACGCTGCCTCCTGCCCCGCCACCTCTAAGTAGAGATCCTCATACTTCCGAACCCAGTCCTCCATCGACGTGCCCCGAACGATCTGTTCCCTCCCGGCTTGTCCCATGGCGTTTCGTCTCTCGGGATGTTCGAGGAGATCGACGATGGCGCCAGCGATGGCCGGGGAGTCGGCGGGCGGCACGAGGAGGCCGGTCTCGCCCGACCGCACCAGGTCGCGATTGCCGACCGTGTCGCTGGCCACTACGGGCAGGCCCAGCGCCATTGCCTCGAAAATCACGTAGGGCATGCCCTCCCACAGAGAAGAGAGAACGAAGACGTCCATGAGTTGATAGAAGTCGACCGGGCGCTCCTGATGGCCGACCAGACGGACCCGATCCTCGATCCCTTTCCGGCGGATTTCGTCCTGCACAGCGGAGAAGAGGGGGCCGGACCCAACGAGGAGAAAGAAGGCGTCGGGGCGTGCCTTTAGAATGAGCGGCATGGCATCGACGAAGTGGCGGATCCCTTTCTGGCGACGGAACTGGGCGACCATGCCGACGAGCGGGGCGGCCTCGGGGATCTCCAGAGACCGCCGGATTTCTTCGGCGGAACGCGAAGGTTTCATCTCGTCAACGGGGATGGCGTTCTCGATGACGACGGTCCGGTCCGGCGTCCCGATGCGGTAGCGCTCGGCGACTTCTTTTTCTCCCGCGGAAACGCAGACCAGACGATGGTGGAACCTGGCGGCCAGTTGCTCGAGAAGGCGATAGAAACGGGCGCGCGGGCTCTCGGGAAGATACTGAAACGCGAAACTGTGGGGCGAGTAGACGACAGCGGGAACGCCAGCGAGGCGCGCCGCTACACGCGCCAGAAACCCCGCCTTCGAACTATGGGCGTGGACGAGGTCGAAGCGGCCCTTTCGCAGAACAGACACGAGGCGAAGGAATCTCTGGAGATCCTGGGCGGGACGAATCTCTCTTTCCATGGGAACTTCGATCAGATCGATACCCATAGCGCGATAGGTCTCAAGGTCGTGATGGAAGAAAGGATCGCGTTTGTCCGAATAAATCAACGAAAGGGCAAAGCGCTTCCGATCCAGATAGCGAAGAAGATAGGAGAGATGGCGGCGCGTTCCTCCCGTCGTTGCCTCCAGGATCTGAGCAACGCGGATTCGATCATCATGGCGGTGTGTGAGATCATGAGACACAATGCTCGCCTTATCGTTCCGGGGATCTTTCCCGTATCTGGTAGCCTAGCGCCGACAACCGTTCCACATCGTCCTGAACGTGTGGTTTCAGTTGTGGGGCGCCTTCCTCGTCCCGTGCTTTCCCCTCGGCATTCACCGCCTTGAGCAAACGGAAGGCCAGCGCCTGAGACGGCCAGAGGACGTGGCAGACCGTGTCCTGTCCGGGAAAAGAGCCGACGCCCACGAGCCCCAGGCGATGATCCCGCGCATAGTTCCGAAAGACGAAGGCGAACTTGAGAGCGTTGCCCGAGGGCAGGGCCACGACGAGATCGCCCTCCTCGAGCGAAGCCAGACAGCGCTCCGCCGTCATCTTCATGTCGATGTCGTTTCGGCACGGCGCGGCGGCGATGCCGCAGAGGGTGACGGTGGTGGAACCCCCGAAACGCCTCTGGCATTCGGACTGAAACTTCTCGCGAAAGCCCTCGTTGCCAGGATCGTCCGTAGCGTAGACCAGACCGATCCGGCGAGGCGGCGGGGATAGACGCTCGATTGCGCTCAGGACGGAATCGGCGGAGGGTGTGGTGGAGACCCAGCGGATCGGGGGAGGCCCGGATGTGGAGGTATCGGTGGAGTCGGCGAGGGGCTCCGACCGCGTCAGGGCGAAAATAGGCGCGGCTTTCTTGAAATCGTATTCGGCGCAGGAGGCGTCCAGGCAGAAAACGGCCTTCAGTTCGGATATCGCTGCCATCGCCTCGTCCACGACCTTCTCGTCCCCGAGGGTCGTCACTTCGCGGAACTGAACCCCTTGCCAGAAGGGATCATTCTGTGCGGCTTTCTCGATTTCCGCGAAGACCTCGCGGTTGGCCTGAAACGGCAGCAGGGAAACGACCAGCGCGACGGGCCCAGAAGAGGGCGCGTCATCGGACGCGTTCGGCTCCGCCCAGCCGGTTGAGATAGGAAGAACCATCGCCAGAATGCAGAGAAGCGCGACGCGGCTTGGCCTGAGGTGGCATGGCCATCTCGTCCATGATGATCTTTCGGAACACATGGGCTGGAAGCCCGGGATATCTTTTTGGCGAATTCTTCTGCCGCGCATAGTCTTCCCTTTCACGCCTTCTGTTGTTTGATGGCTTTTTCACCTGGTCGCCGGACGGAGGGGGAATTCTTCTGACTCACGAGCAAAGAGTAGAGACGCTGGATTCTCTCGCAGTCGGTCTTCACGCGAGACTGGTAATGCAGCAGAGTCCGAAATCCCTCCTGGATCAATTCCGTTCGAAGCGAGGGATTGCCAGCCAGATGAATCACTTTCTCGGCCAGAGACTCCCAACTCCCGGGTTCGAAAAGAAGTCCGTTCACGCCGTTCTGGATGGTTTCCATCAGTCCACCGGTTCGGGCCGCAATGACGGGCACGCCGTAGACCATTGCCTCCAACGCCGTCCGCCCGAAGGCCTCTTCGCGGGAAGGGACGACGAGGAGATCGAGGGAGCGATACCCCTCTTCCATGTCCCGAACGTAACCGCAGAACGTCACACGCCGGCGCAGCTCAGGAGAAGCCTCGACCTGTTCGCGGAGATCCCTGACATAGGCCGAATCCGGATCGGGAGAATCGCCCACGAATTGAACCGAAACGTGAGGCACTTTCTCGACGATCCGCGGCAAGGCCCGTAGGAGCAGGTCCTGTCCCTTCCGGGGAATGAGTTGTCCGATCACGCCGATCTGAAGAGACACAGGTCGGTTGTCTGTCTTCCCCTGAGCAGTGTGTTCAACTCCCGAAGAGATCTGGATAGGATTCGCCACCTCGTAGACCGGCAACCCGAGTCCATCGACTTCCCGTGCAGCGGCCGCTGAGGGGGCCAGAGCGATTTGCGCGCACCACGCGCTGAACCGTTTCGCCCAACGGGGACGCCCCAGATCGCGAACGTGCCAGATCAGCGGAATCCCCATGAGGCGCGCCGCAAGACCGACTTGCAGCACGGCCTGGATTCCGTTGGCGTGAATGACGTCCGGCCGAAGATGCCTGAAAGCCTTTAGAGCCCGCGTGGTATTGACGATCCAGGGGACGATCTGAAGGGTCCGCCTGAAAAGACCGCCCTTCCTATTCAATATGCGAAAAGGCAGATGGACGACCCGCTCGACCCCGGCTTCGCGGAAGAGATCCGCCGCATCTCCGTCCGGAGCGACTAACGAAAAGCGAAATCGCGCCCGATCGGCGGCGGCCACCAGCCCGGCGAGGCTTCTCTCCGCTCCGAAAGCGCGGCCGCTGGCGTTGACCAGGCAGATGTGAAGACGCGACCCCGGCAAACCCTCTCTCCTCTTCCCCTACCGCTCAAACTCGACCGACACGTTGTCGAAGAACGCCGCAGGATTCTCTTCGGCCATCAATCCGACTTGGCCGCTCTCGTCCCCGACTCGCCCGCTCGCGAGAATCTGGGTTTCATCCACGAACACCAAAAGGTTCTCGCCCTCTTTCTTCACCTCCAAGGAATGCCATTCGTCGGGCGCGGGAATCTCTGGAACGGATGCCAGGACCTCCTCCACTCCGTTGCGCTTGCGGACTAATTCCAGACTTCCGGCATAGGGCAGCGAGGAGCCCGGCCCCGCCCATCGAACCGCGTCATGATCGCGCTCGCCCCGATAATGAAAGAGAAGACCGATCCCGTTCTCAGTGCCCGACCGGATCATACAGGATACGTTGTAGTCGCTCCAGGTCTCCTTTCCCGCGAGAGCGATGGCGTGCCCGAGTCCGAACTGCCCGAAGGAATCCTGAAACCCGTCCGCCTCGGAAGAAAAGACCTTCCAGATGCCGCCCTCGGTTCGCCAGGAAGTATAGTTCTGCCCGTCGCATCCCCCAAAGCCATCGAAGAAATCGGGCTGCAGGGCCAGTTCCGTGCGGTCGGGATCGAAGTCGTCGCGATTCGTGAGAATCCACCGGTCGAGCGCCACGCCGTCCTCGCGATTGGAGAACTCCAGGCGATGCCCGCCCGCCGTCAGAAACACGTCCTCGAGGCTGACCCAATGCCAGTTCTCGAAGACGGCGTCGTTTCCGATGGACCGCGTGGTTTCGTTGTCCACGCGGACGAAGAAAGAGTTCCCGCACCCGTCGGTCCAGCGCGCTCGAGCCCAGAGCCGATAGAAACCGTCCTCGGGCGTTGCGAAATCATAGACCACCTGCCCCGCCGCCTCGCGCCGCCAGCCCGCCCCCGCACCGCGCGGAATCTCGATGCCCAAGCCCTTGCGCGCGCCCTCGATAGATTTCCTCACTACGGGCGGCTCGAACCGGATCGCCTCCTCCGCCTCGCGTTCTTCGAGAAACGTACCGTCCGTCGAGGAGGAACGAAGAACGCGCGGATAGAAGAAGAGTGCGACGAGAAGGGCGACCGCCGCCGCGCTCCATTTCACTCGATTCCGGCGCAGGCTGCGACCGAAAGACTCGATCGGGCGGCGGTCCGCGACGAAACCGGAGCCGATGGCGGCCCAGGCCGCGAGAGGCACCAGCGTGCCGGCCTGAAGCAGGGGCGACCAGAAGCCGCCGACGAAAAGGCCAATGCCTGCGGCGGCGACGGCGAGATGGGCCGAGCGATCCGCGTCAGAAAGAGATTTCGACTCAATCGGATCTGCCATGTTCTCCTTCGATAGTGTGGCACAGTCGCTCTCGGCTGGGCGCAGTCTTGCTTCTGCACAGGCGGGGGCACCGGTGCCACATGATACTTTTGAATGGGAAATCCGCAGCCCGCTCAGACTTGAAGTAGTCAGCAGAAGAAGGGCAGCCATCATGAACCCAAGTCCGACAAGGCCGGTCGTCGCCCCCAGCACTAGCCATCCGTTCTGCGTGTCCGGCTCACTCGTGTTCTGCTTAGGGGAAAGACCGTAGTAGCGGCCGATGCGGTTCTGATAGCCGCCCGGCCCCACGCCCAGAAGGGGATGAGCCGCCGCCATCCGCGCGGCGGCGATCCATTCCGCATAGCGTTGCTTCAGCACGCCCTCCTGGAATCCCGATTCCATCGTGGTCTCCGAACGTGCGACAGGAAGGACAAAGAGACTGATCCGGTGTTCGCGATCGGCTGTCCCGAGAGCTAGGGACCAGCGGGGCTCGGCGATCGAAAGCACATATTGCCGCTCGAAAGCGCCATGCAGGTCAGCCGCCTCGTGGGGAGACACAAACCGGGCAGCCGCCTCCCGATGGATAGCACCGTGAAGTCCAAGGACGGCGAGGATCAGGATCGGAACGGCGAGCAAAGCCCGCTTCTTCTCAACGAGGAAGAAAACCAGAACGACTCCCTCCAAAAGGAACGCGAGGAGTTGGCCCGTATCGCGGAGGGTCATGGAGAGGACCAGAAATGCGCCAAGAGCCGCGACTGACCGGATTCTGGCCCGTTGGTTGAGTCTTCGACCGATCCAGCTCGTGAGATACGGCATCGTGAGGAGAAGGAAGAGCCCGTAGACCGGATTGTTCGGCAGGCCTCCGCGAACCAGAAAACCATCCTGTCCGGAGAGCAACTGGACAAGGGCCAGAGCCCCGGCCAAGGTTGCCGCAAGGGCCAGAGAACCCGCGATCCTCCGACGCCCACGCTCGCTCCGGGCCGCCCAGCGGATGGCGAGATAGGGAAGAACGGCGGCCGCGAAGAACTGTGCGCCCTTGGCCAAACTGCTTCCCGAAAGGTGAGCGAGACAGGAGAGCAGATAGAGGCCCCCTACACCCGCCAGAAGAACGTCCGGAACGCCCCAGCCGCGCCATTCCCGCCGTCTCCATACGAAAAGACCAAATGCGGCCATAGACAGAATCAAGGACGACACCGTGAAGCGGATGCTGGAGGAACCGCCTTCGCCGCGGCCAAGGGTCACGAGAAAGACGAACGGGCTCAGGACCAATGCCAAGGCAATGACAACCTGCCACTTGCCGCTGTCGATGGGCAGAGTCTCCCTTGAGCCACTATGGA
>JABMPG010000803.1 GCA_013203855.1 bacterium | reverse complement strand
CCCTCGCCTCAATGGAGAGCAGCTCGATGCCGACCAGCGACACCTTGACCCAGGCATCGATCACGATGCCCTTGTCCAGGATGCGATCGACAACTTCTGCCAAGCTGGATGAATCCGTTGACTTCTGTACCTTTGCCATTTTGGGTACCCTCCTTAGAGTAGGACATCACTGGGAACGCCTGCCGTGGTTTACACGACCCTGCTCTCCCTAGAGCAACACTCAGGCCACGCGTGCGGCGCTGGAGGAAAATCTGCAAGTACATGCTCCAATTGCACTTCCGTCCCTGACGGGAAGGATGCTGCGATCTTCGGAGCGGATCTTTGGAGTTCGCGCTATGGAACCGATTCCCTGGTTCACCGGCGACGATTCCCTATCGGGTGGCGTGGAGTTCGATGACGCGCAGGATCTCATGGTGCTCGAACGGCTTGCTGATGAAGGCCGAAATCAGCCCGGACTCCACGGCCTCCCGGATCAACGCGTCTTCCGCCTCAGTGTCTACTTGGCAAACCCCCTACCGTACCGGAAGCACCGCTCTGCCAGGAAATCCCATGGCCGATTACCGTCTTGCCTCAGCCGTATGGGATCCTCTCAGCCTAGCGCGGATTCCAGCGTCCAGAGAAGGTGTCGGAGAGGATAGATAGATCAGGAAGGGTGCGGCGTGACCAGCTGATCGCTCATCATTGCAGGACTCGAGATAGAGTCTCGCCTTGAAAAAGGTCCGTTGTGTTTATCCTCGTCTCAAGTAATCCTTTGGACATCATAAACCCAACGATCGCCTGAGAATATTTGAAAATAGACCCAACCAACGAAAACACTTCATCGAGCGTAAAACCTGCTCCCTGTATCTCCCCATCCTTCAGTGCCTGCATCTCTTCAGTGGCAGACGCAAATCTTTTGATTTCCACCCGCACATTGTTCTTGTTGAAAAGATCGGTCTCGTCGGCCAGAATGAAGGGATCATAGCCCGTCCATTCATTTATCCCGATGATTATTGGCATTCCCTCCTCGCCCGGTTTCGAGCAGGATGAAACCAATAGACCACAACACGCACAGATCAAAATGGCGAAGATATCGATGAGTTTCTTCATTACTGTATCACACTTCTACCCTTGATTGAGTTTGTGCCCTCGCTTGGGTGCGCCATGCGCTAATGCCGATGGCTCGGCGCGGTGTTTTTCGGGATTTAGGGCCATTTCCTTGAATCTACCCTGTCCAGTGGACCAAAAGCCATCTAAAACGGGTCAACGAATGGAAGAGAATTGCTTGTATGCAGGATACTCGTATGATGATGGCATCCCCTCGGGATGTCGGACAGCTACCGAGTGGCTTGATTTCGGCCCGGGGGAAGTGGGATCGGTCCTTCTCTTCGAGCCATGCAACAAAGCCGTTTTGGAACAGGGCGGGGAGGAACCCACAGTGAGATGACAAATACGCTTAAAGAGATTCTGGCGGAAGTTAAGGCGCATACTGGGCTGAACTTCGCACAGTACCAGCGCGAAGTCGTGGTCGGACGTATTGCAGACCGCATGGCCGCGCTTGGATGTCCTGCCACGGAAGATTACTGGGAGCGCCTGCGAGGAAACCGGCAGGAGTCCAACCTCCTCGCCGAGTCGATATTCATCAATGTGACTCGGTTTTTTCGCAACCCGATTGTCTTCGAGATTCTTGCGCAACGGATATTCCCCGCGCTCCTGGGAAGCAAGCGCGCTGCGGGCAGCCGGGAGTTGCGGATTTGGAGCGCAGGCTGCGCTTCGGGCGAGGAGCCATATTCTGTGGCCATTCTGCTCAAAGAGATCCTCCAGTTCGATCCGCAACTATGGACGACGCATATATTCGCCACGGACCTCGATGAGGGCGCTCTCGCCGAAGCGGAAGCGGGGGTTTATCCCGAAGACCGCCTCGATGACACCAAAATGGGCCTTGTCCGGAAGTATTTTCGCGCCCAGGGCGACACCTTTGAAGTCCTCCCCGAGATACGCGGCATGGTTCGGTTCTCGCGGGACGACGTGACGTCGCTGGAAATGGGTGCTCCCGCCGACAGCGTATTTGGGGGCTTCGACCTGATCTTTTTTCGCAATGTCCTGATCTATCTAAATAAGGATCTTCAGCGTAGCGTGTGCGAGAAGCTTGAACACGCGTTGAACGACGGTGGCTACCTGATTCTCGGCGCCGCAGAGGGCCTGCCCCGTGGCTTGACCGGCAGATTCACAGCATTGGATTCTGCGAACCGCATCTACCGGAAGAACGTGTGATGCTTGACACGTATCCGCCCCGAATAGCAGGAGCGAGGACGATGAACACGTCTTTCAGATTCAAGAGTTTGAGGGCACGGCTGGTCGTTTGGTTCCTTTCCGTGGCCATGCTGTGTCTGATCAGCGTAGTCACGGTCCTCTACTTTCAACGGGCGGCGATCATACGCGGCAGGGAGTTCGAGAAGCTCGAGATCCTCCGTGACATGAAGGTCCGGGAACTTAACGGCTGGATGGAAGAGCGGGTGGGCGACGTGCAGGTTGTCGCTGGGGATGAACACATCCGTGGTCTTGAGCAGGTCTGGAACAAAACGACTGATGAATGGGCGGCGGCGGAGCTAGCAGCGGTCTCCACTGCGAGAGCCCTGTTGCAACGATATCTCAGGCTCTTTCCGGACTATCATGAGGCGTTCTTCATCGATGCGACCAGCGGCAGAGTGGCCCTATCCACCGACCCAACCCGCGAGGGTCTAGACAGGAGAGAATCCCCCTACTTCATCGAGCCAATGCGGACCGGGGAGCTATTCATCCAGGATATCTACGATTCGGACGCAGAAAACAAGCCGACAATGGCCTTTTCAGCCCCCGTCTTTGGTTTGGAAAATGATGGCGAGCAGCTGATCGGCGTACTCGTCATGAGGGCCGACCTGGAGCGTAATTTGTACCCATTGATCCAGGATCGGACAGGAGCGGGGGAAACCGGGGAGACGCTCATTGTCAACAAGGGCGGCCTTGCGGTAAACACGCTGCGGTGGCACGAGAGTGCGCCGTTGAAACTGAGGATCGACGCCGAACCCGCCATGAGGGCCGTCGACGGGGAGACCGGCATCGCCGAAACGCTGGATTACCGCGGCGAAAGGGTGCTGGCTGCGTTTACCTATATCCCGCTGATGGAGTGGGGATTTGTGGCGAAGCGAGATCTCGCCGAGGTCTATGCCCCAATCCGCACGATGCGACGGGATATGATTGTCCTTGTTTTTGCTTCCCTTCTGGTGGTCCTTCTCGTTTCAATTTTCTTGGCTGGAACCATTGCAGGCCCGATTGTCGGCATCGGAGCCATTGTGCGGCGATTCACCGAGGGAGACCTCGAAGCCCGCTGTCCAACAGGAGGGGCGGATGAGGTCGCTACCTTGGGG
>JABMPG010000802.1 GCA_013203855.1 bacterium | reverse complement strand
CGGCGGCAGTCTGCGCCATCGCTTCGACCAGCAGAACGCCCGGCATGACCGGATGATCCGGATAGTGCCCCGTGAACTGCGGCTCGTTCATCGTGACATTCTTGATGGCCACAATACGCTTCTTCGCCAGATCCATCTCCACAATCCGATCGATCAGCAGGAACGGATAGCGATGGGGAATAGTCTCGCGGATTTGCCGAATGTCCATCGTGGACGGGATTTCAACTGATTCGGTCATGCTTTCAGATGTTCCTTTCTCAGATATCTCATAAACTGAGCGTTGGTGTGATGCCCTCCCCGGTAGGAGCAGATATGCCCCCGGACAGGCCCTCCCAGGAGAAAAAGATCTCCCATCAGGTCCAGTACCTTGTGCCGGGCCATCTCGTCCGCCCACCGCAGCTCCGTGTTCAGGACGCCCGCCTCCCCGACCACGATCGCATTGTCAAACTCGCCACCGCGAATCAACCCCTTCGTAAGAAGAAACTCAATCTCCTCCTCGGTGCAGAACGTGCGCGCGCACGCGATTTCGGCAGCGAAAGTCTGCGGCTCGACGCGGAACGTTACCGCCTGCGACCCGATAGCCGGATGATCATACTCGAGAAAATAGGTAAGGGTCAAGAACTCCGACGGCCACGCGGTGTATTCGACATTCCGCGCGTCGGCGGGACGAAAGGCCACCACATCCTCGATAGAGACACTACGCCGCGACACCCCGGAATGAACTTCCAGCCCCGTCTCAGAGATCATCCGCGTCAGTTCCCCCGCGCTGCCATCCCAAATCGGCGCCTCGGCCGCGTTCATCTCCACCCGCGCGTTGTCCACGCCCATCCCGTGGAGAACCGCCAGGATGTGCTCAATCGTCGCAACCGTCACCGAAGGATCGTCTGGGCTCCGCAGCAAAGTCTGCCGGAAAAGGGGCCCCTCGGTCACGGAAGACAGAAGGGCAGGAATCTCCGGAGACCCCGGCAGGTCCACCCGGGCAAACCGGACGCCATAATCCGCCTCCACCGGCACGAGCCGCACCGTGCAGGCCTGTCCGGAATGAACCCCTCGGCCCGACAGGGAAAGGGGGTGGGCCAGAGTAGTCTGATAGAGGCCGCTCATGGGTCAATCTTCGACGGTGATCAGCAAATCCACCGAGTGCGCGTTGCAGTAATTGAAGAGATTGTCGACAAGAAGGGGCAGGGAGCCCAGATCGTTCGCCGCCTCCGAGCCAATTCGTCCAACTCATCCAGAATACCGGCTGCCTCCTCGGAATACAGAAAGGCAAATCGCGGAGCGAAGACATCTTCCTCCAGATCGGAAAAAGTGGGTTCGTCCGACTCCGGCAGCCGACCGAACTGCAGCATCTGGACACGCAAAACAAGGTCATGAGAGGCGCCCCGATCCTCAAGCCAATTCACGAAATCCCCGAAAAGATTCAGGTCGACGCCCTGAAGGATCATCTGGCGCAAAGACTCGACCACTTCCGAACACTCATCGACATCGAAATCATCGGTCATGTCATCGGCGTCGACGGCCTGCGTCAGGTCGCTTCGCAGAACATAAGCGGCAAGAAAATCCTGAACGGCATAAGCCTCCTCTTCCGCCAGATCCTGGGGGAGTCCGCTCATGATCATCTTCGTCACGATTTCGCGACCGGCGTCCGCTTCAACCTCCTCCACGTCCCAATCCCCGTCGTCGAGATCCTCTTCCTGTTCATAGCCGAGCTCCTCTTCGTCCGTCAGGGCGCGGAATTCCTCCCCGAAAGTCACCCCGATCTGCTTGAGCAGATCCCGGTCGGCGCTGCCGATGATATGAAAAAAGTCGCGAAGGTCTGTCGTGTGAAAATGAGCGCGTGGACTCACGTTGCCAAATCTCCATGCAGCCGGGCGCAGAACGCCCATAGAATCTAAGACGCCGAAATCGTCTCAAAGAATACTAACGACGCCCTCCCCGCCACCGCAAGCAAAAATCCAAGCATCGCCCTCATACTTCAGGATCGTCTCAAAGCACAGGAAACAGGAAGCCGCGCAGAGGTTCCATATCCTGGCCCAACTACGACCCACAGCCATCATCACTTCAGGAAACGGCTGACCCGGGCTCAGTCCCGGTCTCGGGCCTCGACCATGGCCTGCAGAATGTCGAGCTCCCCCGGATCGAACCAGATCTGTAGACAGGCCGGACATTGGTCGATCACCACGGGATAAAGGTAGGTGTAGAGACGGCGGTACATCTTCTGTCCGCACCGGGGGCAATCCGGCGGCGGAAAAGCCGTTTCGGGTCCGGCCGCCAATTGAAGGCGAGACCGCGTGACGGGAACCCTGGCCATGTCTCGAGCCTTGCGGCGCATGCTTTCCGCGATGGCGCGTTCACGCCGCTGCAGGATACGCATGACCTTGTGCTCTTCAACGAGGACGCCTCCGCAGCTGGGGCACATGTCGAGCATCGATCCCTCATAGTCCTCCGACACGAGAAACTCCTGACAGGCAGGGCACATATCGCGGTTCTCCGCGCGTGCCCCAGGCAGGGGAAGTGCCGCAATTCGGTTCTCCGCCAGAGCCGATTGCCCACCCTTGATCTTCCGGAGAGAGTCCATAATGAAAGCCACGCTTCCCGCTTGAACGGGCCGCCCGTCAGGCTCGGCCATCAGCCACATCTCAGGGCCGAAATCGGGTTGAACTAGAAGATCGTCTAATTGAAGGGGACCGATCCACTGGCCCTTCTTTCTGAAGAGCCATCGCTCCGCGATCTCGGGTTGATCCGACGGAACCAGCGACGCCTGAGGAACCTCCTCGACAGAGGCAGGCACTCGGAGATGGCTCCGGTCTGTGTGGGCCATGTCGAGCAGAATATCGATACGCTGGGACAGCGGGGGATGAGAGGCGAAGAGATCGGCGTACCACTCCCCCCGGCCGCTCAGGGCGCTGCCGGTCGGATCCAGAATGAAAATCGGCGCGTAGGGCAGAGCGGTTGCGTTCAGAAAGTGATGCCGCCGGCCCGCCTCATGCAGCGCCTCGGCAAGAGCCAAAGGATTCCGGGTGAGTTCCACCGCGCGAGCGTCCGCGGCGAGTTCGCAGCCCCTCGAGAGAGTCGTGCTGACTAGGCGCACCATCAGAAGGCAGGTCTGCGAAATGGTCCAGTTCAGGAAAAACAGGACCATCAAATGGGGCGCACCGAAGACAGGTTCCTCCTTCTCGCAAATGTCCGGGCTGACTCCCTCAAGCAGTCTGCGCCAGAATCCGGCCATCCGGGAGAAAGGCGAGAGCATGGCGCAACTGATGGCGTGGAGGCGAGCGTCGCCCGAACAGACATGGCCCAGCTCGTGCGCCACCGCCGCCTGGATCTGGTCCCGTCTCAACCGCGAAACCAACCCTTCGGTCGCCCCGATGAGGGCGCCGTCCTTCTCGTCCTCCGCCGCGAAAGCAGTGACCGCGAAACTGGGCAGGATCACGGCCTGGATACGCCGCCCATAACCCGCCGCAATCCGCATCTCCTCGACGATGTTCTCAAAACGTTGATGAAACCGGTCCGCGATATCGGGCGTGACGACTCCAAGGTCGCGCGTCAGAATCCTAACGGCCTTGGTGCGCGTCAGGTAGTACTGAACGATGACGAGAGGAACTCCCAGCGCCAGGGCCAGGAGAAATGAGGTCGAAACGGTCGAAACGACCACGTGCGGACCAGTCGGGAGAAAAACCTGATCCGGCCGGAGCGTAAAGTCGATCAAGATCAGCGTCACCCGCAGCCCGAGCAAAACCAGGGCTAGAGCGAGAGTGTATACCGCCCCCAGGAGAACCAGGAGCGGGAGTAGCCGTCGTCCGTGCGATTCTTGGACCTGATAGAAGGAGCCGGTCATGATCGGGCCATTACGTGGCTGGCCGGGTCCTTCCCTTGGCCCATTCGCGCCGGTGGGTGATTTCGCGTTCCATCAGCCGCGAGAGCGGGACGGTTTCCTGAAGAGAGTGAAGAATACAGTCGGTGGAGATGTCGGTTTTCTCGGTGAAGGCGTCGAACAGCGCGGAGATCACCGCCTGCTCGATCTCCGACCCGCTGAAGCCCTCCGAAGCCTCAACCAAGGGCTCAATCCTAAAATTCTTCGCCGGCCGCTTCCGTTTTTCCAGATGGATCGCGAAAATGCTGGCACGCTCTTCCGGAGTCGGAAGATCGACAAAGAAAATCTCGTCGAACCGCCCCTTCCGAAGAAGCTCCGGAGGAAGGACCTCCACATTATTGGCTGTCGCGATGACGAAAACCCCCGACGTCTTCTCCTGCAGCCACGTCAGGATCGTCGCGAAAACCCGCGAAGTCGTCCCCGCATCGCTGAAGGACGAAGAATCCAGCCCGCTGAAGCCCTTGTCGATCTCGTCGATCCACAGAACCACAGGCTGGACAGACTCGGCAAGCTGAATTGCACGCCGCACATTCTGCTCACTGCTCCCCACCAGACTGCCGAAAAGCTGCCCCATGTCCAGCCGCAGCAAGGGCACCTGCCACAGGTTCGGCACCGCCTTGGCGCACATACTCTTCCCGCAGCCCTGCACCCCCAGAATCAGCATCCCCTTCGGCACAGGCAGCCCGAACTGCCGGGCCTCGCGCCCGAAGGCCAGACGCCGCTGATGGACCCACCCTTTCAGCCGGTCCAAGCCGCCCACGTTATGAATATCCTCCCGAATCGTCACATATTCGAGAAGGCCAGTCTTCCGAACGATCTGCTTCTTCTCCGAAAAGATCAGCGGCACTTCCTGGCCCGTCAGACGGCCCGTGCTCACCAGCGTCTTCGCGAAAACATTCTCCGCCTCGTTCAGAGTCAGACCGATGGCCGCGTTGATCATCGCCTCCTGCGCACCGTTGCTCAGATCCACCTCCAGATTCGGATTGTCCCGCACATCCTGGGCGATGTCGTTCAGAAGATCGCGGATCTCCTGCCGGGCGGGAAGCGCATAGTCCACCAACGTGACATCCTTCTCGAGTTCCGAGGGAATCTCCACGGCAGGCGAGAGGAGGATCACGCTGCTGTAGCTCGAACGCAACTGCTCGGCCAAATCGCGCAACCCTCGGGTCAAAGGCGCCTCGCGGATATGACGATGAAAGTCCTTGAAGACAAAAATGGACGGCGTCGACTCCTGCATGACATGGCGCAATGCCATCAGCGGATCCTTCGTCCCCTTCCGCGCTTCCGGGGTCAGGTCCATGCCTGCCTTGAACGGCAGAATTCCGCTGTTGATCGACCAGGTGAAAACATCTTTCCCCAGACGATCCCCGATCTCGGACACCTCTTTCAGAACACGCCCCTCTTCCCACGACACCACATACAACAATGGATATCGCGCCCGGACCAGCGTCTCGATCTCGCCATATCGCGAAGCGGGGGAAACGGTGGCTTTGATAGTGGCTTTCATGATGTCAAACCCATTCAGGAAGGCAAACTCTACCCGAGCACAGTCTCCGCGATTCCGCCGCGCGGGTCAACGCTTTTCCCAGCCGACCTCATAGCACAATAGGGCTATGTACCTGACTCAACCAAGTACTACCGGTTGTGTTTCTCGACAAGGGACTTGTAAGGGGCCGGCGGGACCTGCAGGGCCTGCTCGACCAGCCGGTAGAACAGTTTGCCCCGCGATGCAGACT
>JABMPG010000081.1 GCA_013203855.1 bacterium | reverse complement strand
CGACAGGCTTCCTCGCTGGCAAACCGTTCTTCAAACTCCGAGATCGTTTTCGGGTAGTCCTCCATGGGCTACATACTACATCTTGTACGTGGGGGAGTCAACTGCATAGCCCATTATTTGATTTTGGCCGGATCGAAGAGCGCCGACTTCCCCTTCAGGAAGCGCTCCACCCCCATCTCCTGAACGACACTTTCGATCAGCGACTTGCTGGTAAGAATCCCCAGTTCGGTGTTGATCTCGCTGACCCTGCTCTGGGAAATGGGCACAGTCGGCCCCATTTCGCTCAGCGCGGGATCGAGGGCCAGACTCGAACGGCCTATTTTGACCAGGAGGCTCGCCTCGGATTCGTAGATCGAGGGAGCAGTCGCGGCGTAAACCAAGGCTACTCCCACGACCACCACAAAGAAAATGGCGATGAGCCACTTGTGTCGAAAAATAACGAAGACCAAGTCCCGCAGAGAACTCTCCTGTTCCTGCAGATAGGCCATCTGGTTGCGGTTGTCCTGCATACCAACTTGTCCTTTCGGGCTAGTTCGTGGAGTAGCCGGCCTGAACCTTGGGGCTATAGGTGTAGATGTAGCGGAAGCCCTCGGGCATCAGCTGGTTGATATGCTGCGAAACCCACTGGTCCGCTCTGTCGACCCACGTCCGGGGAATATAGACGATATCGTTGGGTGCAAGCGCGAGGTCGCCCCCGATGCCCCTCTCATAGGCGTCCTTCAGATCCAGAGTCCGCGCGTAGAGTTGCCCATCCACCTGGCGCACCACTACGACCTGCGAGCGCTTGGCGCTGACCTTGTTGAATCCGCCCGCCTGGGCGATGGCCTGGAGCACGTTCATCCGCCCCAGAAGCGGATAGTCGCCCGGCGCCAGCACTTCCCCCGTCACGAAGAAACGTTGGCTGGCCATTTCACGCACCACGACCGTGATCTCCGGGTCTTTGATCTTCCCTTGGTACATCTCGGTCAGACGCGCGTCCAGCTCCGCCGGTGTCAGGCCTTGCACGTCCACCTCGTCAATCATCTGCAGGGCGATCCGCCCGTCCGGGCGAACCTGTTGGGCCGCGTTGAGTTCCGGCCAGTAAAGAAACTGAATCTCCAGCGCATCCCCGGCGCCCAATTCCACCCGGGGCACCAGCGGCGTATCGGGCCACTTGCTGACAGACACTGAAGCAGGCTTGGCACAGCCCGCCAAAAGGCCCACCGCAGCTATCGCAACCAGCCCCAATCGTCCTATCCGTCGATTCATTAGTCCAGTCGAAGATAATGTTGGCATCCTCTGACTCCCCTCCACTAAAGGTATAAAACCACACGTTCTCAATAAAACATACGTCCGGAGTGCTGTCACCCCTTTTCTAACACTCCCAATCTACCGGTCGGACGCCCCATCGGGCAACTGTGGGATTTACCGAGATCCCATTGAGTACATTTACTTGGAAAGACCACAATCCGGAAATCCCTTGCCAGAATTCACAACGCCGCGTAATCTTCCATCCGTCTCCCGACTGGTCGGGGGCCGGCAAAGGCCTCTTCGTCTATGATCGACATCCGGCGTCAGTTTCTTAACCTCTCGCGTTCCAAGACCACTTGGCAAGCGGGAACCCTCTATCTTTCCACCCTCATCGGCGTCGCCATCGGCTTCGGGGCCAGCGTCGCCAATACCCGACTCCTCGGGGAGGAGGGCTACGGTCAGATGACGTGGATGATGAACCTGTTCCTGCTGACCGCCACGCTGATGTCCTTCGGAATCCCCCACACCTGCGGAAATCTGTTGGCTCAGCCCGAGAACCAGGACAAACGCAGCGAAATCCTCGGCGGAGCCATTCTCATCACCCTGGTGTTCTCCGCTCTCATCGCCTTGGGCCTGCTCGCCTTCTCCTTCCTCATCGAGCCCCTTTTCGGCAACGGACTGAGCGGACTCGTCCGCTGGTGCACCCCTTTTCTGTTCGCCTTCCCCTTCCAACTCCTCCTCGTCGAGGTCCTAAAGGGCGACAATCGGATCTTCCGCCTGTCCGTCCTCCAACTGAGCCCTCGAACTCTCTACCTGCTTGGCACTTTCCTGGTCGTGTTTCTGATCCACTATTCCGGGCTTCTCGACCGTTTCTCCGTCGGAACATCGTGGGTGATCCGCCTGATCACCTGGAACGCGGTGATCGTCATGGAAATCATCGTGCTTCGACCCGTATTCCGCCACTGGAGGGGATCCATCGCCCTCATCTGGCGACAGAACAAGAAATACGGCGTTCACGTCTATACCGGCATGATCGCCAACGTCGCCACGGCCCAGCTCGCCCCGATCATGGTGGGAT
>JABMPG010000801.1 GCA_013203855.1 bacterium | reverse complement strand
GAATAAGGGACCCGCTTGTGCGCAAAGGCCCGTATTTGTCGTGGGCCATTCTCTGTTCGCGCGAAAGGATTCGTTTTGCTTACTCATCGCCACGTCTGGATCGACATGCATGATTTTGAGGAACTGGGCGGTTGGATGGTGGACAGTCAGTATGTCCATATCATGGGAACGCCCTATCTGATAGCACCCGGTGTTGGAAATCCGGTTCCCGATGCCGTGAAGCGTGTGGAACTTTCCGAGGGAGGCTCCTATCGCCTGTGGGTGCGGAGCCGGAACTGGGTGGTGGATCATGCGCCGGGCCAGTTTCAGGTGCTTCTCAACGGACAGCCGACGGAGGCGGTTTTCGGGAAGTCGGGGACGGATGAATGGGTCTGGGAGCCGGGCGGGGAGTTTGACCTTGCCGCAGGGCCGTGCGAGTTGACGATGCGGGATTTGACTGGGTATTTCGCCCGTTGCGCGTCGTTGATTCTGACGACGGATGGGGACTATGTGCCTCCGTCGGAGGTGGGGGCATTGCGCGATGAGCGGCGGCGGATGCTGGGAGTTCCCGCGGAGCCGGAGGATATGGGGGATTTCGATCTGGTTGTGGTAGGCGCGGGTCCGGGTGGATGTCCCTCGGCGATCGCGGCGGCTAGGCTGGGTCTGAAGACGGCGCTGGTTCATGACCGTCCGATCGTTGGGGGCAATGCGAGCGGGGAGTTGGGGGTGGCGTTCGACGGGGCTTCGAGCCGCCAAGCCAACGCGCGGGAGGGCGGTATTGCCGAGGAGATCTGCAGGCTTAGGGCAATGCACAAAGGCCGGGGGTATACGGATGCTCTGCAGATGCTGATCGACGCGGAGCCGAATCTGCATCTTTTCACCAATAAGCGCGTGATGGGGGCCGAGACGGGGGCGGACCAGGCGATTCGTTCGGTGGAGGCTCTGGATACGTTCACCGGCCGGAAGCATGTGTTCCGGGGGCGGATCTTTATCGATTGCACGGGGGATGCGTGGCTGGGGTATTTCGCGGGAGCGGAGTATATGTTCGGCCGTGAATCTCGGGATCAGTTTGACGAGAGCATGGCTCCGGAGAAGGCGGACCGGATCAGCATGAGCGGGTGTTTGATGGGACCGACGTACGGTCCTCGTGGGGTGGCGAAGGATTCTCCGGTTCCTTATGTGGCTCCGGCGTGGGCTCCGAAGTTTCCGCCCGATGAGGAGTTCGGCCGGATCGTGGTGGCGCCGAAGGTGACGGCGTGGTGGCTGGAGCATCCGGGGATGGTGGATGACGTGTGGGACGGCGAGCGGGCTCGGGATGAATTGATCAAGATTAGTTTCGGTTTCTGGGATTGGATCAAGAACGTGTGGAGTGGTCGCGAGAAGGCGGCCAACTATGTTCTGGCGCACCAGCCGATCATGAACGGGCGTCGCGAGGGAATGCGGCTGATCGGCGATCATGTGCTGACGGAGAACGACGCGGAGCAGGCGAGGCCGTTTCCGGATCGGGTGGGTCACGCGGGGTGGCCGATCGATGTACACCACCCGAAGGGAATCTTTTCGGGGAAGGAAGGTCCTTTCCAGAGCAACACGCATGTGCCCTTGCATCTGATTCCTTTCCGGTCTCTTTATTCGCGGAACGTGCCGAATCTGATGATGGCCGGGCGGAATATCAGCGTGACGCACGTGGCGCTGGGGACGGTTCGGGTTCAGAACACGATCGCGACGATGGCGCAAGCGGTGGGGACGGCGGCGTGGTTATGTGTGAAGCATGACACGACGCCTCGTGGAATCTATAGGAATCATCTCGCGGAGTTGCAGCAGACGCTCTTGAAGCACGACCAGTATATTCCAGGTCTGAGAAGCGAAGATGCGGCGGACCTGGCCCGGAAGGCGAAGGCGCGGGCGTCGAGTTCGAAGGAAGACGAGAAGTTCAATCTGAGGCAGGGGTGGGAGACAGAACTGATGCCTCTGGACACGCCTCGGGCGCTTCTTTTCCCGCGCGGGGTAGAACCGAGGGTGGACAGCATCTACCTCAAACTGCATTCGGATCTGGATCAGCCGGTTGAGGCGACGTTGCACGTTCGCGAGACTCCGGAGCCGGGGGATTTCTTGTCGCGGCAGGATATCGCAACGCCGACGGCGATCATTCCGGCGAAGGGCGAGCACTGGGTGGAATTCAAGATCGACCGCGATGTGGAGGTTCGCTACCTGTGGGTGTGGCTTGCGCCAATGGCGGGGATTTCGTGGCGACGGGTAGTTCGTCCTCCTCTGGATTATTTCCGGGCGACGGGCGGGGACGAGGGTCCGTGGGAGACCGTGTATGGGCAGGGGCATAGTTTCAGCCCGGAAGAGCCCTCGGATGTTGTCGCCAACTGCGGTCCGGAGAATGTGATCAACGGGTATTCTCGGATTCAAGATCCGGACAACTATATGTGGGTTTCGGATCCGGTGAAGGGTTTTCCGCAGTGGGTGGATCTGGATTTCGGCGGTGGGGTCGAGATGAACACGGTTTATCTGACCTTCGACACGGATATGAACAATCCGCCGATGCCGGGCGGGAATCTGGCGGGGCCGCGGGTGCGCCAGTGCGTGAAAGATTACGAGGTGGCCTGCAAGGTCGATGGCGAATGGCGCACGGTGGCGTCGGTGGAGGGGAACTTCATGCGGCGTTGTGTCCACCGGTTCGAGGCGATGCAGGTAGAGCAGTTGCGGGTGACGGTGAAGGGGTCGAATGGGGACAAGTCGGCGCGGGTGTTCGAGATCCGGGCGTATAGGGAGTAGCCAGGAGCCGGTGGGACAGAGGGAGAGGTCTGGGGAGCCAGCACGGCCGAAGGTGACTGTGCCACAAAATGCCTTGAAATCCTGTTGTTTCAGATAGACGGGACATAGGGAGAGAGATACGTCATGAACAGCAATGATTTCGTGTGGATCGATGCTTCGGCGTTTCAGAATTTCGGGGGGTGGGTGGTTGACACGCAGTTTGTGCATCTGATGGGGTCGGCCTATCTGATCTCGGCGGGGACGGGGCGGCCCGTGTTGGATGCTTCAACGATGACGGAAGTTGCGGAGGCCGGGAAGTGGCGGGTGTGGGTCAGGTCGAAGAACTGGTTTCTAGACCATGCTCCGGGGCGCTTTCAGGTTCTGGTGAACGGGAAGGCGCTCGGGCGGGTTTTCGGTCAGGCGGATTCGGAGGAGTGGCGGTGGGAGCCGGGG
>JABMPG010000800.1 GCA_013203855.1 bacterium | reverse complement strand
GAGTCGGAGGACGAGGAGGAGGTGGATCGGGAAGAAGGCGGGGTGGAGGGCGATTCGTTTGAGGAAGGCCCAGCTCTGGGAGATGTGGGAGGCGAAGGGGTGGACGTGGGGGCCGTAAGCCGGGTCGAGCTGGCGGGCGGCGCGGAGGAAGTGGATGAAGTCGCGGCGTAGGCGGCGGAGGCGGAAGAGGAGTGTGTGGGTCGACCTGTTCATGGGCGCGATGATAGGGGGCTAGGGGCGGGAAGGGAATTCCCTTAGGGGAACGTAGGGGAACTAACTGAAGTTCAGAGTTTGGAGTTTGGGGTTGGGGGTTTCGATCGGGGAGACACGTACCGTTCTCGGTCGCTGAGCTCCCTGCGCTTTCGGGGCATGTCTCCCGACCTCGTGAAAAAAAGAGTGCATGAGAGAGAAAGTGTGGGATCGCTGCTTTCATCCGCCATAGCCGCAAGCGAAGGTGAATCGCCGGACTTCATCCTGACTGTCCCGGACATCCCTTAAGCCAGAGGCCGCCCCGGACGAGGCCGGCAGCAGGCAATTCAGTTGGGTGTTCGCCCGAACGGAACGCAATGTGGGTCGTGCAAGGGCAACAATTATGATCAAGACGAGCCTTGGCCTACAGGCTCAAGATGGGGTAGTATTTCTGCTGTTGTTTGAGAAGAAGAAACACCCGCTCGAACCTTCGAACATAGGGAATCAAGAATGGGCAGGAGAAACTGGACTCGGGACGAACTTCTGAAGACTCTGGCACTGTACTGCCAGATTCCTTTCGGTCAAATGCATGCTCGAAATTTGGCTGTCGTTGCCTTGGCAGATTCAATCGACCGGACGCCTTCTGCCGTAGCACTGAAACTTGTGAATTTCGCCAGCCTAGATCCCGATCTCCGCGAGAGGGGTATTCACGGCATGGGAAACTCATCAACTGCAGACCGCGAAATCTGGGAAGAGTATTCCGGGGAATGGGATATTCTCGCTGGTTATGCTATGGACTCAGCATCTGTGTCGACAACTCAACTGGACCGTCGAAGTGAGAGTGGGATTCCGCAACGTGATCCGAGTGGTCCAACTGAGACTCTGCGGGAGATTGAAGTACGTCGGGGACAGAACTTTTTCAGAACAGTGGTACTCGCGGCTTATGATGGCCGATGTTGCATAACGAGTATTGCCATCTCTCAACTTCTTCGCGCCAGTCATATCGTTCCGTGGGCCAAGGCGCCGTCGCTCCGCCTTAATCCAAGAAACGGATTGTGCCTAAATGCGTTGCACGATGCCGCTTTCGACCGAGGCTTGATTTCTCTATCCGACAAGTTTGAAGTCATGGTTGCTCGATGCCTCCGAAAGGAAGTTCCGGCTGCAATCTATCAGGAGATGTTCCAGAAAGTAGAGGGTAGGCGAATCGTCGTTTCTGAACGCTTCAGACCACTCCCTGAGATGCTGGAGTTTCATCGAAGTCGCGTTTTTCAAGATTAGCAAATGTTGGGGACCTGAGATGCACACTCACATAATCCTCAGGATCGAGAGTTTCGAAGGTAAAGACACCTATCTGCGTTGCGGAAATGACACTCAGAGCCATCTCTTCTGTGTGGTACGAATAGAGAACAATGGCGAAGCGGAGATAGTGGACAACGGCTATCGAACGTACAGCGAAGTCTGCGAAGCCTGGCCTGAGGCTCGACCCGCGGCGGGATGAGTTCAGGTTTGTTATAGTCCCATCGGATCTCAAATAGGTTGTTTCGATCACCGCCAATTGAGAGGCCTTCTCAAGATAAACCCGTCGCTTTTTTGCACTTTGTCGGGGAATTCCGATTTGCGGATCTTGCTCTGGCTGATTCTGAAAAAGCCGTGCGCGATCTGTTGAAGATCCCAGGAACTCCGATCCGGTGGAAACGCAACAATAAGTCTCTTGTCAGGAAATAGTCTCCTGACTGCCGCGAGAGGTCCAACCAAGTCGCTGTCCGCAGAGATCAGGATCGCGGTGTCATAGCGATCTTGATAGGTGTCCACCAGTATCTCCACCGCGATGTTGACGTCCGTCATCTTTTCATTGGGCACGGCCCATACATGGCCGCAGTTGGAACAGGTCTGGGAATTGGTCTGATATTTGCCGTAATAGATCTGCAAATCCGGGAGGGTGGCCAGAGCTTCCAAGAAGGTGTTCTGCCTCTTCTCCTTGTGAGGGTTTCCGCTGACGCGAGACGTAAAATACTTGACCTCGATAAGGGTCTGGTCCTCTTTAAGGAGACGGCGAGACAACTCTTGGATGTTCAGCCAGTAGTGGCGTCGCCAACCTTTCGACCGTAATCCAAAGTACAGGTTGAAGCCGTCCACATAAACTATGACGCGTTTTTCCATTCTCACATTCCCCGAACTTGACAAGCAGCAATCCCTATGCTATAAGAGATTCACGTAACAGCGCTGGAGAGAGTATCTCCAGTCCGACGCCCGGCCGCTCAACACGACCGGGCGTTTCTTTTTTGGACTTGCTGTCGGACCTTGGCGTACGCACCCTTACCTCCGGCCCGGCCCCATGTTCTCCGGTTGGACTTCTCTTGCGGGGGAGACTTCGGTTTGGGTGGGGGGTTCTTCGTTTTCGGTCATTCTTCCGAGGTATTCGGGGAGTTCGATTCCGGCCATGTTGGCGAGTTCCTGGAGGGGGGGGAGGCTTCGGATGAGGCCGGAGAGGAAGTTGCTTGTGGAGGAGCCGCCGTCTTTGCCGTTGCCGGAGTCCCAGACGGTGATTTTGTCGATTTTGAGTTGGCTGATGGCTTCGACCTGTTTGCCGACGATTTCTTCGAGTTTTTCGATCATGAGGAGGGTGGCGGCGGATTTGGCGTCGCCGCAGCTTTTGACGAGTTCGGAGTAGCCGAGGGCTTTGTTTTCGAGGACCTGTCGGATGCCTTCGGCTTCGGCCTGGTAGCGGAAGAGGGTGGCGTCGGCTTGGCCTTTGGCTTCTCGGCGGCGTTTTTCGGCCTCGGCTTCGGCGGCGATTTCGACTTTGCGTTTTTCGATCTCCTGGGGGATCACTTCGAGGGCGTTGAGTCGTTCGGTCTCGAGTTTGGCCTGGGCGCGTTGGATTTCGGCATCGGCTTCTCGTCGGGCGACTTCTCCGCGTTGCAGGGCGGCGGCGCGGCGTTCGGCGAGGACGGCGTTTGCATCGGCGATGGCGGCTTTGGCCTTGTTTTCTCCATCGATGGCTTCGGCTTCTCGGTCCTGGACGTAGACGCGCTGGTCGGCTTCGGCTGCCTTTCGTCCCTTTTCGGCCTGGGCGAGGTTTTCGGCGACTCGGATTGCCTTTTCGCGGTTGGCTTCGGCCTCGCCTACGCTGGCTGTGGTCTCCTGCTGCTGGACGAAGACGCGCTGGTCGGCGTCGGCGGCTTTTCGTCCCTTTTCGGCCTGGGCGAGGTTTTCGGCGACTCGGATTTCCTTTTCGCGGTTGGCCATGGCCTGGCCGATGGCGCCCATTTTTTCCTGGTCGGCCACGTCGACTTTGGCCATGTTGATCGCCTCGGCTGCGGCCTTTTTCCCGATGCTTTCAATGTAGTCGGACGTGTCGGTGATGTCGGTGATATTGACGTTGATGAGGTAGAGTCCGACTTTGTTGAGTTCGGGCTCGACGTTCTTGCGGATCGATTCGAGGAAGCTTTCGCGGTCCTGGTTGATCTGTTCGATGGTGAGTGAGGCGACGGTGAGGCGGAGTTGGCCGAAGATGATTTCGCCGGCCATCTCCTCGATTTCTTTCTGGCCGAGGTTCAGGAGCCTTTCGGCGGCGTTGTTCATGAT
>JABMPG010000799.1 GCA_013203855.1 bacterium | reverse complement strand
GCGCTTTGGGGCCTCGTAAACGGGGCTGCCGTAGTGCCATGCGCCGAGGGCTTTCTGGCTTTCCCACATGTTGATGATCGATCCGCTGAACTTGAACTCCTTATCTGTCCACTTTTCGAGGAAGCGGAAGTAGTTCTCGACGCCGCCACTGTAGTTGTCATCTTCACTGGGGACGATGCCCTGCATGCAGACGGCGTTGACTTCGGTATTCCCGGCTTTGCGTTCGCTGTAATTGCTGGCCTTGGCGTCGTCCCAGTTGTTCGAGAGGATATAGAGGGCGTCGGCGGCGACCATGGCCATGTTCTTGTTGACGGTGTTGTAATCGCCCTGGATATAGAGGGGCAGATCCGTGGCGACGCTCAGTCCGGTTGTGCCGGCAGGGCTGGGCAGTTCGGCGCCGTTCTTGAGGCGGACGACATGGCTGCCGCTCTGGTCGCTGGAGACGTAAAGAATGCCGTTGGAAGGCACGATTCCGCTTTCAAGCATGTTGGCCATGTCGACATCGGTGGAGGTGACGTTCTTCCCCTCACGGGCGTCGTAGAAGGTCTTGGTCGCCACGATGGATTTGGTCACGCTTGGGTTGTCCGGATCGGTGTAGGTCAGGGATACTTCGCTGTCGAACTGGTCGTAGGCGTGGATCGTGCCGTCAGAAGCCTGGATGATCTTGAGCCCGGCCTTGTACTCGAATTTTTCGTTCTTGAGAGAATAGCTGTCATTGGCCGGATCGGCCCGTTCGATGATGGCGTGGGGATCGACCTCGGCGGGTATGGGGAGGCTGAGGGGGCGGACGCCTTGGGTGCTGTCGCGGAGTCCACCATTCCAGCGGTCCATCGCGGCCGTTGCCCAGTCCGCGTCGGCGCTGGTGAGCCAGCCGTCTCCGTCTGCGCGTCTCATGCTGCTCAGTCCGAGACCATTGCTGAATCGCACGTCGCCGTTTGAGACGCTCTCGCCTGCGTCCGGGTGGCGGCCGTGAAAAACATTGCCTCCCACCGTGACGTTTTTCAGGAAATCCAGGCCGTTGCCGGACTGGAAGTAGGCATCGCTGTTAGCATGAACCAGTCCGTTGATTTGCATCTCAGGTCCCGGCGCGATCTCCATGATCGGGTCGTAGAAGATGGCGAAGATGAATAGGGGGATATAGGTGATCTCCAGATTCTCCCGAATGGAGACGCCTGCGTGTTCGAAGCGTTCGGCGTTGCCCTCTTCGCTGAGCGCGGTTACGTCAATCTGGTAGCGCAGACGGTACAGGTTCAGTCCCGTCCACTGCCCGGATGAGACTTCCTCGTTGCCGTCGAATGTTTTTTGGACCGTGAAGTTGGGGAAACTGTAACCCGCCACGACGGGCGGCGCGATGTGGTCCATCGCCTCGAAAAAGGTGGGAGTGCCGAAATTGATGAGAAACTGGACCTGAGAGAAGGCCTTGTTCAAGGCGACCTCGGCGGCCGCGAACTCGTCCTTATAGACCTCATAGCGGGCTCGGTCCCGCGTCTGGTAGACGCTAAAAGCCAGAACCCCGCTTGCCACGGCGACCAGCAGAGAGCCCAGGATCATCACCGCCACCAGAATGGTTCCCCGGCGGTATCTACCGAAGTGCCGATGGAAGGCAGACGCTATGGATGGCGGTTGGTTCATGTTCCTTGTCTCCCTTGCTGCTCGGGTTTCCTCAGTTTCGTGGAGCGACCGTAATATTGATCTCGACGCCCTGAAGTCCGGGACCGGAGCGCGCGCTGGCGTCGTTGAGATCTTCGTCTACTGGGTCGCCGGCCCGCATCCACACCGTCAGGGGGGCCGTGGCCCCGCTGTAACGGAACGCTCCGTTTTTTTCGATGGGCGTCACCCAACGGGCGATCTGCTCGTCATCCCCTCCGGCGGGGGTGTAAACCAGGGCGTTGTCCCAGGGGGTCATGAGGTCGCCATCCTCGGACACAATCCGAATCGAGTGCTGGTAGGGGGGTTCCCCGAGACGGCTGAACTGGATGGCATTGCCCTGGAGAGCGGGTAGTCCGGCCGGATTCACGACCCGGACAGGCAGTGTGGCTCTGCGGATTTCGATATTGATTCTCTCGATCGCCGTTTTGGCTTGGCGCAGGGATTGTTGCTGATATAGAACCGAGTGGTTCATGCGGCTCACGGTGATTATCAGCGCGGCTAGGGCGATTGCCACAGCGATGCTCAGGGTCGCGGCTACCAGGATCTCGACCATCGTAAAACCCCGCCTCCGGGCACGATGAAAAGGATCACGGGCCATAGTCCGCTTGCCGCCCCCGAAGATGCGTAATCCGGATGATCTCATTGGTCAGAATCCCCAATCCGAACTGTTGCGGTAGTTAATGACGAGCGATTCGATCGTCTGGAAATACTCCTTGCCCATATATTCCCAGGTGGTTGTGATCTCGACGGTCTTGCCGTGGTTGACCATGTACTTGGTGCCGGCGGCTGGGGGATAGACGAGTGCTGTACTGAGTTGTAGGGCGGTGGCCGAGTTGGAGGCGATTTCGGCGAACTGGCCGGCCCCCGGACCGCTGACGAGATAAACCACGTCGCCGGCCCATTCACCAGAATCCTCGGTGCTCCACGTGGCGCTGCTGTCGGTCAGGCTGTTGGCGTCGCCCTGGGTGAGAGTGCCGAACCCCTTGAAAACGAACTCGACCTTGCAACGGATGTCCAGCGCCTGGTCCAGCCAGACGGGGGGATCGGAG
>JABMPG010000798.1 GCA_013203855.1 bacterium | reverse complement strand
GAACTACCCCTACGAGGGTCCGGATCTCACCTCTGTCTACTATCACCACATCCCCGTCCACTTTTGCTTCACCATCGACTATCTTGTCGCCCAGGCCCAGGTGCGCTCCGGCGGAAAAATCCGTTTCCCCTACTCGACGCAGAAAAACTACGCCTGGTTCGACGAACGGACCTACGGCCTCCGGCCCGGCGAAATATTCGGCGAAAAAGGCGGAGTTCTCTGGATCGAGAAGGGCGTCGCGAAACCCGAGAACGTGATGGTTGACTGGATCGCGGCTCGAAGCGCTGACCGCTTCTATCTTATGCTCATGAGCCAGGCCGAGAAGGCCATCACGATTCAGCCCAACCTCGACGCGCAGAAGATCGGACTCGCCGCCGGCGAAATTCGCCTCTACGAGAACGACCGCGACGTGCCGAAAATCTTCGCGAGTCTCCCCCGCAAGGGACTCACCATTCCCGCCAAGGGCATGATCACCCTCTCCATGCCCGCCACACCCAAAGAGATGCTCCCGACCGTCCCGCCCCTTCAGAAAGGACACGTCGTGACCGACCTTGAATCGTGGGGCAAACTCCACACCTTCCGTATCCGCTCCCCCTTCGGGAAGGATGCCATCTTTGCCACTCTCATCGCCGACCCGGTCGATGGAGCCAAGGCGACCCTCAAGGCGAACATCGGTGGCAGAGAGAAGACGATGGAGGTCGCCAACTTCCCCTACGAATTCTCGATCTACCCCGTCGGAATCGACCAGGAGGTCTCGTTCGAATTCGCCATGTCCGGACCAGCGACCAAACCCGAACGATCGGCCCAGGTTCAGGCGCCCTCCGGCAAATAGTGAGGGAGTCACCAAGATGAACACCCGAGAACGCTTTCAAGCCATCTTCAACTTCCAGCCATTCGACCGTCTGCCCATCCTAGAATGGGCCAGTTGGTGGGACAAGACCCTCGAACGCTGGTACGCCGAAGGGCTGCCGCAGTCGTTGACCGATCGCTACGACATCTGCAAGTACTTCGATCTCGATCTCTGCAAGTACGACGCCAGCTTCCGTAGTCGCGCCCCGGGATGTCCCCGACCCTCCCACCACGGAGCCGGCATCATCGCCGACGAACGCGACTACCAGCGTCTCCTCCCCTTGCTCCATCCCGAAGAGCCCGTCAACCACGAACTCTGGACCCGCTGGGCCGATGAACAGAGCCGCGGCGAATCCGTCGTCTGGTATTCAGTCGGCGGTTTCTTCTGGGAACCCCGCAGTCTTCTCGGCATCGAGCCCCACCTTTTTGCCTTCTATGAGCAGCCGGATTTGATGCACCGCATCAACAGCGATCAGGCCGAATGGATACTGAAAGTCACCGAGGATCTCTGCGCCATCTGCACGCCCGACTTCATGGTCTTCGCTGAAGACATGAGCTACAACCACGGGCCCATGCTCTCAAAGGACCTCTTCGACGAATTCCTGAAACCGTACTACCAGCGCGTCATCCCCGAACTCAACCGGCGCGGTATCCCCGTCCTGATCGACTCTGACGGCGACATTACTCTGGCCGGCCCGTGGTTCGAGGAAGCCGGCATCGAAGGCGTTCTCCCCCTCGAACGCCAGGCCGGCGTCGATCTCGCCCGACTCCGCGCCGCCCACCCCCGCATGCGCTTCATCGGCCACTTCGACAAGATGACCATGCCCCACGGCGAGGCGGCCATGCGGGCCGAGTTCGAGCGCCTCCTGCCAACGGCCGCGAAGGGCGGCTTCTTCCCCAGTTGCGATCACCAGACCCCGCCCGGCGTCTCCCTCGAAAACTACCGCATCTACCTCGCCCTCTTCCGGGAATACGCGGAAAAAGCCGGCGCCATGTCCAGGAAAACGCTGTAACCCGCCGGACACCCCCCGTCCGCAAAGTCCTTGTACTATCTCAAGTGCCGGACCGACGCCCTCGTCATCCGCCGCCGTGAGGATGGCGATTGACAAAACTGGTCGGCGTTGTTCTGATGGCTTTCAGATGAACAACGAATCTGCGGAAAGATGGGGAACGGAACCATGAAACGCCTGCATAGAGGCAATTGGACGACAACTCTCCTGGGATTGACGGCCCTTCTGTTCGGAAGTCTGTTTCTCACGGTCGCGCCGATCTCGGCCGCCCCTCCCGACAATGCCGAGTGGGAACTCACCTTCGAGGACGAGTTCAACGGCGACTCGGTAGACTGGGACGTCTGGGTATCCCAGGCAGGACCACGCGGGGGCGCTCATATTGAGGGTCGCTGGCCCGAGAATAATGTCGTTAAGGATGGCTTCCTCTACCAGGTCACAAAACGCGAGAACCCGCCCCGCGGGGCCATGGAATGGTCCACCGCCCACATCTGGACCAACTTCACCCAGCAATACGGCTATTTCGAATGCCGCATGAAGTACGGCCACTATCTCAACAACGCCTTCTGGCTCTATCGACCCCCGGGCCAGTACCCCACGCCCCCCTTCTTCGAAATCGACATCAACGAGGGACACACCCCTTACGAGGTAACCAACAACTATCACTTCTACCATATCTACGAAGGCGATCCCCCTCCAGGCCAGCACTACTCCAGCGGCCATCGCGTCGACGTCTCCGATATGGTACAGAAGCCCCTCGACGAGGAGTTCCACCTATACGCCTGCGAGTGGAACGAAGACATCATTGTCTGGTACCTCGACGGACAGCCCACTCGCGTCCTGAGAAACCCCAACAGCTTCGCCCCCGCAGATGTCCGCCTCAGCACCGTCATAACCGGCGCGGCCCTTGAACGGGACGGCATGAAACTGAACGACATGGAAGGGGTCTCGATGGTCACCGACTGGGTCCGCGTCTACAAGAAAGTCCGCGACCTCCGCAAGCCCGAACTTCCCGAACCGCAGGTCTACCAGGTCCCCCAGGTCGAGAAGATGGACCGCCAGGTTGAACCGTCGGAATCGAAAACCTCCACTCTTCGCGAAACCTTCGAGCTCACTCTCGACGGCGGCCTTCCCGAAGGATTCAAGGTCGGCTCCGGCGCGCCCGGCGTAGCCCCCGCCCCGGCCGGAGGCTCCAGCAAGGCCCTCCAACTCGGCCCCCAGGATTACACCTACTACATGTTCGAAAAACCCATCAGCGGTCGGTTCGAGATCGAACTCGATTACTACGGTACTGACTTGCGCAAAGACCTCCTCCTCGCCACGATAGGCAAGTTTGACGAATCCGATCCCAACGCGCGCGAAAACTCCTACTACACCAGCGGTGTCGGCGCCTACATCAGTTGGGATGGACGTTTCATCACCTACTATCGAGAAGCCACCCGGACCTTTGTCCCCTTCGGCCAGCGAGAAATCCGGAAATGGACCAGCGGCCGCTTCGTATTCGACGTCCGCAACAACGTCTTTGACTATTACTCCGGGTCCGACAACCAGGAATTCCGAAGCGGTGGCGAGTTCCGACACAGCCAACCCGCCGTCTGGGGGATCGCCCTCCGAAACCGAGGCCAGGGCAAATCGGCCTACATCGACAACCTGACCGTGCGGGTCTATGAAGACGCCTATGAGGCGAACGGGGAAACCAGCAAGGGCCCCGGACCGATCGGAAAGATGAACCCGCCACAGGACGTTTTCGCGATCATCAACCTGGAAGAGGGCGCCACCCGCGCGGCAGGCATGACGGCCAACTATACCAGCGTGCCCGACCAACTCCTCGGCAGCGAAGCCGTCATCGTCCGTCGCGTTTCCGCCACCGAAGCCCCCGTCCCATGGACCCTCGCCGTCAGCCAACTCGTCACCGTCTATCTCCTCGTCCAGGAAAGGGGCGATCCGGGTCTTCCCGCGGAATGGGAGAAGACCGATATGACCGCCACATGGAAAGCCGGCGAGCATAGCTACAAAGACATCGTCTATCGACGCGATTTCGAGGCCGGAGAAGTCGACATCCCCACCCACCAGGGGAAAATGGGCGAGTGGAGCGCCTTCCCCCACGTCGTCATCGTAAAATCCTGTCCCTGAGCTTGGCGGAGAAATCTCAAAGGCGCTGCCGCCCCCTTCTCAACTTTCCTCGAAGACCACAACGGCATGACCCCTGATGCGCGGGATCGTTACCGAAATATAACCGTCGCCATTCTCCGAAAACGCCAGATCCTCCATCACCGGCGCCAGGTAAACGCGTTCGACGCGTGCCTGGCCCTTTCGAATTCGAATCTCGATGTCGTTCAATTCGATCGGCTCCTCGATCATATTGTTCCCCGCCCCGCGCTGCTCCGGAAGATAGGCCAGAACATGCACCATACGCCGTCCCGGCTGGCGGGTTACCGTGATGCGCGAGAAGGACGGGGCGTTCGGTGACAGCACCATCGGTTCGGGCAAAAGCATCCCCATCAGATTCGAGATCATTTGTCTCATCGGAAGAGAAGCCTGATTGTAGTAAGTAGTGAAAACGGGATGGGTGATATGTGCGACCCGCCCCTTCAGCGTCACGACCGGATCGCCCGTGTCCCGGTCCGGTGGCAGATACACGAACCCATGCTCGCCATCCCAGTGGCGGTTGTGATAGGGCTGAACGAGCGTGGCGAGGACCTGCGTGTCCTTGCTGGCCTTCACCGACGTCCCCCGATCATACAGCGTGATCGGCATGTCCGGCATGCCCTCGCGGAACTCCGGCCCGCAGTTGAAGTATGCGGGATGCCACGGATTCTCGCCCTCGAACCGCACCCCCCATTCATCGAAGACAAAATCTTCACGTTCCGGATTCAGCCCCGACCAGCCCGTCGAAATAATCGCACCACCCCGGTTGAGATGATCTCGGAGTCTCTTCTTCATCTCTTCGTCGATCGTCACAAAATCGGGAAGGATCAGCAGCCGGTACTTCTCCCATGAAGAGGCCAGGGACGGAACGTCGAACTGGATCTTCAGCTCGCACAACATCCGCGTGGCGGCCTTGATCGCGTCGAACTGCGTTGCGTAAGCCTGCCAGGCGGCCGGCGCCTGGTACTTCCCGCCGGAGTAAGGCATCAGCATCGGCACCGCCACTTCCACCTCTGCCGCCGCCCCGTCGATCCACGGCTCGAGCTTTTGGAGCCGCGTATAGATCCGCCGGTCCAGGTCCATCACGGCCCGGTTCAGATCGCCCCTCGGATGGAAATGATCGCCGATAGTCGTGCGCAGCCCGTTCGCCAGGCCGTAGAGGCAATCGTACTCCAGTGCCGCCTCGCTCCGAATCCCGCCGAAATCGCCCCATGAGCCATGGAACCGGCCCGTCATGTTCAGAACCGGCTTCCCCAGCGTGCGAAGATAGCGCGCGCCCATCGGAAGCATCTCATATCCCCAGCCGCCCGTCGGAAGGCACTCGAACTCGAGATAGGTCCCGATATCGCTCTGCGCCTCATAGTCCACGCCGTTGAAATACAGCATCACGTCCGGCTTCACAGCTCGGGCCGCCTCCGAAATCCGCCTCGCCATCCCCACGATCTTGCGATAGTTGAAATCATGCAGGCTCTCCGCATCCTCCCAGTCCACGCCCTCCGTTTTCATCTTCTCTATGCACTCCACGCCGATGCACGGCTTCGTGTGCATGCAATCCAGAAAAAGCCCGTCCACGCCGCATTTCTCCACCACCTCGCGCGCCATGGCCGTCACATGATCCCCATAGGACGTGTTGTAACACATCTGGCGGAAGAAGGAATCGAGACGCTGCTTCCCATACGTCTCGCCCGATTCGGGAAGGACTAACCACTCCCGGTGGCGCAGCCCTTCCTCATGGCTCAGCCCCACATTGATATAGGCGCTGATCGCGATGCCCTTCGCATGGCACGCCTTCGCGAGCGAGCCCAGGAGGTCATATTGCAGAGACGGATGCCGAGTCCCGATCTCGGTGTTGTAGTAAGCCGTCCCCAGGTTGCATCGCGCGGGAAAGACCACGAAATCGACCCCGCACTCGCAAAACCAGTCCGCTATCGCATCGAAATCAAACCCCGCCCCCACGTCCGGACAAGCCGGCATCGTATGAAAATCAAAGAAAAGGCACCATTTCGGGTTGTGCATGTTGATCATTCCTCCAAGTCGCTTGATGCCTTCCGGTCTGTCCAGTACCCCAGCTCTCCGGATTGCTGATTGTGGCACAACCGCCCTCGGCTGTGCTCGATGTGGAAAGTAACTGAGTCTCGCGGGAGAGCGGGTCGCAATGCGTCAGGTCCGAATCGGATCGGGGAGAGTGCTCCCAACGGCTGACCGGCGGGGGCGCCGGTCCCACGCTTTTTGATTCTCCGACGGGGATTCCGGGAAACCGGAAGGGATTCCCGGCCCTGATACCTTCTGGCTCCTGACTACGGGCTCCTGACTCCTGCCCTCGCTCCCGCCAGCGCCCGCAACCTCCTCACCTTCTTCTTGACCCCGCCCGGCGTCACCATCCGGTGCTGCGCCTCAGAGTGAAATCCGAGCCGCTCGTCCGACTCGAGTAGCGGAACCAATTCCGGCAGGTGAGCCAGTTCATCCTCGAGAATCGGACGAAGCAGGTCCAGGTTCGATTTCTTCCATTCTTGTCGGAGCGGATAGGCGCGGTAGATGTTCCACGTGCTCTGAAAACTGTGAGCCGCGAACTGGACCGAGTTCCGCTCCTCCCGGGCATGATTCCCCTCGCACATGGCCGTCGCCGCCAGGAAAACCTTGGTCGCTTCCCACCACCGCGCCGTCAGGTGCCGCAAGCCCTCAATGATCTCCGGCAGCGTGAAGGCGCCGAAGGTCTGTTCCAGTTCGTCGCCTCGCACCTTGTCGTGCATCCAGGACCGACCCACGGGGCCCTTGCGCAACGGGCCGGGCTCGATCGGAAAGGCCGCCGCATAGTTGATCGGACTATGGTAGATGAACGGGATCGTGAACGGATAGAAATCCATCGCCCCGGCGAACAGATCCCACGCCCGGGCCACCCCCTTCGCATCACAGCCCGGCAAATAATTCTTCGCGAAATCCCGCAAGGCCTTCTCTCGGGGCGCCAGGCGGGGCGCGTCCAGAAACCGCGCCAGAGCCGTCGTGTTTGCCGTCAGCATGTTCCCGAAATTCCAGCAACCCATGAAATCATGCACGCGAATTCGCCGCATGGCCCGGGCCTTGTCGTAGATCGACCCGATAAGCGGCAGGTTCGGAACCGTGGCCAGTTCGTGCGTCGTTCCGATCTGAAGTTTGGCCGCCATGCGCATCCCCCGCTTCCGCGCGACTGCCATGCTTCTGGTAAAGCGCGGACTCGGCCCGGGGTACGAAAGGGAATACTCGTCGATGATCCGCTCCTTGCCCAGAATCGTCTTCGACCCCCCCCGCGCAAAATCCGCCATGAGAACCACATCGCGCGGAAGGGACCGAATCACCTGCTCCTGGG
>JABMPG010000797.1 GCA_013203855.1 bacterium | reverse complement strand
CCTGCCGGGGAAATCTGTTGTCATATACCGTGAGCGGGTCTATAAGGTGGTGTCAATACGTTTTCGATGCGGCGGGCGTTCCGTCTTGAGGAACCCGAGATAGACCGGCGGGGGCACCGGTCCCACACTATGTATATCATCAGAAGGTGATTGGAAGATCATTGGATCGAGAGGATTCTTCATGGAAAGGCGCAGACTTGGCGGTTCCGACATCGAGGTGTCGGTCATGGGTATCGGCACCTGGGCGTACGGCGGCGGGAGCGAGGACTATTGGGGGCATCAGGATCAGAAGGATGTGGAGGCGGTTGTAAACGAAGCGCTGGATATGGGAGTCAACTTCTTCGACACGGCGGAGGCCTATAACCATGGCCGCAGCGAAGAGGCGCTGGGGAAACGGCGGAGCGAGGCTGTCATTGAGAGCAAGATCGGCCCGTCCAATTGCTCAAATGCTCAGATGGTCCGGCAGCATTCTGAGTCCAGCCTAACGCGCTTAGGGACCGACTACGTCGATGTCTACCTCATTCACTGGCCCCTGGACGGCAAACCGGTCGATGAGACCTTCGAGACCTTACAGACTCTTCAGGAGGAAGGAAAGATCCGGTCCATCGGCGTGAGCAACTTTGGCATTCAGAATCTGACCGAGGCGTTGGGGACGGGGGTTCGCATCGACACGAATCAGCTTCACTATAGTCTGGTGTCCCGCGCCATCGAGGTGGAGGTGGCGCCTCTTTGTGCCGAGCACCAGATTGGGATCGTCCCCTACATGCCGCTCTTTCAGGGCATTCTCTCGGGGAAGTATCGGACGCTTGAAGAGATCCCTTCTCAACGGCGACGGACCCGTCATTTTCGGGGCGATGTTCCCCCCGCGCGGCATGGCGAGCCGGGCGCGGAGAAGGAGATGCTTCGGGCGCTGGATCGAATGCGGGAGATTTCGGCGCGGACGGGTCATAGCATGACCGACTTGGCGCTCGCCTGGACGGCGGCGCGGGCCGGGGTGAGTTCCGTTCTTGTCGGGGTGCGAAACTTGGATCAACTTCGTGAGAATGCCTGCGCCTGTTCATTGCGGTTGCCTGCGAAGATCATTGATGATCTGGACGAGGCTACGCTCCCGATTCTGGAGAAACTTGGCTCGAATCCTGATTACTGGGAGCCGGGCGAACACAGCCGAATTCGTTAACGTATAGTGGAGTGACCGAAAGGGGAACATTATGAGCACTCTGTTCGGACAGGTCCGGCGCGCATTCCATCGGTTTTTCTGCGTCCTTTTTTTCTTCGCGTTTCTGCTAACAAGCGCGCGTGGAGGAACGGTTCTCTGGCTCGAAGCGGAGGATTTCCAGTACTTTGGAGACTGGGTTCGCGATGACGACAAAAGGGGGTGCTCTGGGGGAAACTTCCTGTTCAGCGGGAACGAGAAGGCGAGTCTTCCCGCCGCGACCGTGATTGAGATTCCGGGATCTGGTCGGTATTTCCTTTGGGGGCGCGCCTTGGATTTTCCTGAGGACTCTCCGGGAGTCCGCAGATGCGTCGTCTCGGTCAACGGCGTCCAAGCCGGGGAGCCCTTTGGCGACTCGGGGCGGTCAGGCTGGGCCTGGGAGCGCGGGGGGGGCTTCGAATTGGCCAAGGGCTCGGCGTTGATTGCCATCGAAGACACCGGGAGCCCATACACGCGTTTCGATGCTCTGGTGCTTACCGACGATCCAGACTATGAGCCAGAAGGGATTGCGTCCGAGGCGGGGGCGACACTAGCCATTCCTCTCGCCGTGGTGGCAGAAAAGGGGCCGGAAATGCAAGAGAGCCCCGACCCGATTCGGACCTTGAAGATAGAGGATATCCAACCCGAGGTTCTTGCTTCGGTGGAGAATGGGAACGCGCGGATTTTCTTCGTTTCAGCACGGTCGGAGGGGCGGGACATCGTCGTGCCCCGGTTCGAGGTCAAGAAGGACGGGGTCTGGATGACGGCGCCAGCGGATGCGTCCGTTGAGGCTTATGTGGTGGTCAAGGACCGGCTTGACAGTGTGCTCAGGGATCGGCGACCTTATCCGGGTTGGAGCGGCAGGGCACATCCGCTGACGCTCCGAGTGGGCCAGGCTTCTGTGCAGACGAGTTCTGATCGGCGAGAAGCGGCTATCTGGCGTGCAGGGACGGCCACGGAGCGTTTTCTTCCCCGAGAGGCGCAGGTTGCCGATGGGGGAGTTTGGCTGACCTTCTATCCTTCGTCTCTGGGTGAGTTGACCGCAATCTGGCGTCTGGAGTCGGGCGAGAAGGCGGCGCGGGTCACGCTGGAGTTTGTTCCTCGCGAGGAAGGCCAGTATTCGCTGGGTTACCACGTGCCTTGCCGGAAGGGCAGGGATGATGTGGACGAGATTCTTTTGCCGATGATGTTTCACCGCAAGCGGATTCCCGAAGAGCCCTATACCCTTCTCCAACCGAACACGCCGACGCCTCTGTCCCTTGTTCAGATCGGAGGTCCCGAAACGCCTTTCGCCTGGGCCGTGATCGGCGATCCTTCGGAAGTTCCCTATGAATGGCCGGACCGCTCGAATCCATACTATGGTTTCACCATCCGGGACGAGGCTGGCCAGGTTCAGCCGGCGATCTACGGGCCCGTGGTCGGGACCCGGGAGGCGGTCATGAAGGCGGGAGAAGGAAGGTCTTTCTCTTTCCGCGTCCTAGCCCAGACGGGCGACTGGTACGCCGGATATCGGACGGCGGCGGACGAGGTTTTCGGTCTGAAGGACTATCGCCGGAACGTGGGCGTCTCGCTGACGGACGCGGCGCTGAACATGATGGATTTGGTGATGGATGACACGTACGGCGGGTGGTGGGAGCGTGCGAAGGCTTTCTATCAGGTCGAATCGCGTAATGGTTCGACTCAGGCGGCGCCTCTGATGCTGCTCTCGCTTTACTGCCTGACGGGTGACGAGGAGGTCTATCGTCGCCGGGCCCTCCCCACGATGGAGTTCGTCATTTCGCGGTCCAGCGCCCATTTCTCTCCGGTTCCGTCAGATACCGGCTCCTATTCGGCGGGCGGGATGGATGGGCCGGCCAAATTGTTCGGGTCGACCACCTATGGCGGTTTCTGGCGGATGACGCAGGGATATACGCCTGCCTTCGAGCAGATCGCTTTTCCAGAGGGGGAGGTTCGGGCCACGGTGGGCTATACGCACGCCGGTGAATTCGAGGAATACCTGACCCGTTATCGGCTCCAGGGCGACCCGCAGTATCTGGCGCGGGCCGTGGGACTGGCGGACGAGTACTTGGCGCGGGATCTCTACACCCCTCCGGAGACCCCGCTTGGTGCGGGCCCGTTCTTTCTGATTCATTTTGTTCCGAATTGGGAGGGGCTGCTTAGAATGTACGAGGCGACGGGAGAGAAGCGTTTTCTAGAAGGGGCCGTTTTGGGCGCGCGGCAGCTGATGACGGGGTTGTGGACGCAGCCGGTGATTCCTCCGGGCGAGATGACGGTGCATCCGACGGGCGAGTTTCCGGGGCAGGGGCCCACCAGCCTCTATCACAAGGGACCGGAGATGTTTCGCCTTGGCTTTCCCCGCCAGATCGGGGACACGTCGTCCCATGTGGTTCCCGCGTGGCTGTTGTCGAACGTCGGGCTGGGCTTTGAGCAACCTTCTACCTATGGCTACCTGATCTATGAGGCGGTCTGGGCGCCGAATTTCCTTTTGCTCGGGCGTCACACGGGCGACCGCGATTTCGAGACGTGTGCGCGAAACGGGACGCTGGGGCGCTGGGGAAACTATCCGGGCTATTGCGCCAATGGCTTTACGGATCTGCCGCTCAATCCCCGTTATCCCTATGAGGGGCCCGATGTGACGGTGATCTACTACCACCACATCGCGCCTCATCTGGCATGGACTATCGACTATCTCGTGGCGGACGCGGAGTTGCTGTCGGATGGTCGGATCTCTTTCCCCTATGAGCGACAGACGGGATACGCCTATTTCGACAGCCGCGTTTTCGGTCACGCGCCGGGGCGGGTCTATGGTGACGAAAACGTTTGGCTGTGGCTGAGAAGAGGGTTGGTGGATCTGGATAACGTGCAGGTCAACTATCTCACGGCTCACGATGAGAAGCGTTTCTATGCCATCCTGATGAACCAGAGCCGCGAGAGCGAGAAAGTGCGCGTCCGGTTCCTGGCGGACGCCTTGGGCTACGATCCGGAGAAGATCGACGAGGTGAGAATTGTTGGCGGGAGCGGCGTGGGAGATTCCGTGTCACTGCGGGTCGGCATGGCCGAGGTAGAGTTGCCTGCACGAGGAATCGTCGTGCTGGCGCTGGAGGGAACCGATATCCAAGTTCCGGTTCATCGTCTCACGCCGAAGCCGGTGTCGGGGGCTGAGGCCGGTTACGCGAAGTCGGAGATCGGCGACAGTGGACTGGGAATGCGGGCGGTGGCGATTCAGATTGCGCCTGGTGGGTACGATGCTTTCGTGTGGTGTACCGCACAGCCCGATGAAGCCCGCGTGGTTGTGCTGGAGTATCGGTCCGGCGCGGAGAGTTTCAGGATGGAAGATACGGAATTCCCCTACGAGTTCTCGATCCCGGTGGGGGATGCCGAAACGGTCTTCGAATTCGAAATGGAGGTCGAGACGACCGAGGGGAAGACCGTGCGCTCCAGAAAGATGAGAATCAAGGGGCTCGGTCCGGCCGGGGCCCGCTAGTGGTGTGATTCATCCTGTTGGGGCATTATCCAGGGCGAGTCTTGCTCGTCCGACTTTCTCGATGATCTCATCTGCGGTTTTGCGCCAGACGAAGGGTTTCGCATCGCGGTTGTGT
>JABMPG010000796.1 GCA_013203855.1 bacterium | reverse complement strand
TTCTCCTGGCGCCGTTCGTGGAAGAAGTGATCTATCGGGGATACATCTTCGAAAAACTGGCGGCGGTCCTCGGGCGGGGGCGTGGCAAAACGGCCGCCGTACCGATTCTTCTCGCCATGATTCTCACGTCGGCCCTCTGGGCGTGGCAGCACAGTGGGCTCATCGACCCCGACTGGGTCAAGTGGGTGCAGATATTCGGCGTCGGAATCGCCCTCGGGATCGCGCGCGTCCGCTGCGGCCTCGAGATGTGCATCCTGATTCATCTCGTGTACAACGCCGTCGGAATTCTCTTCGTCCCGCCCAATTTCTGGGGCTGATCAGTTCCGCTCCCACGGATCCCAGTCTTCCATCACGTCCTTTTCCTTGTGCCGTTTATGCAGGTAAGCAAACACGAAGAACAGCACCGTCAGGCCCCAGATCAGACTGGTGCTGGTGATGGCGAGAATCCAGTTCAGGATCTTGTCCGACCGCCGCATCCACTCTGCTTCGAAGTGGTCGAGCTTCTTGGGGTTGTCTAGATCTCTCAGGATGGCATCCATGTCGTTGGGCCGGGTGAGAAGGGCGTCGAAGAAATCCTGCGTTGTCGGGAACGAGTAAACTTTGGTCGCGACGTATTGGGTGAAGGAGGCGCTCTGGGCGTAGGCGAGGTCCGCCTGAGACGTGTCGTAAGGAAAACGATAGTTCAGGCGACGCATGGGAATGCAGCGATTGAGAATCTGCGCCCAGGCGAGAGCGAGCGTTCTTGTCGGGTGGCTTTGCTGGGGGATGATCTGGGCCAGACCTTCATGGAGCCACTGGGGAACGCGTTCCTGATCAAGGCGGCCGAGGAGCAGGTGCACCAATTCGTGCCCGAGCGTCTGGTATTGCTCAAAGGCCGACGCGTTAGCCATGGTCTCGGTGTTGAGGATGATGTAATCGCGACCCGGATAAGCGACGGCCATCACGCTCTCCACCTGGAGACCGGAACGGCTGCGGAAGTCGGCCATGTCCGGGCTCACAAAGACACGGATCTTGCGGTCCGTATCGAAACTCTCGGGAAACTGCCGGGAGAGGCGAGCAAGGGCTTGTTCGCAAAGGTTTGCCCAGTAATCGAGATCCGGCACACCGGGGGCCGGAGCGGTCAGAATGAAATGGGCCGAGACCGTTTCCGCACTCTGCGCGGCCCCCGCCAGAGGGATACTCAGAAGCAGCAGTAAGCCCCACATGACGAGGCCCAGCAGCGCTCTTGCGCGCGTTTTCACCGGATTCGAGCCTCCGCCGGCAAAGGCTTCAGACGCTTTCGCGCTAGATATCGCAGCCACACGATTATCCCAATCAGCCCGATCAGACCTTCCACCAGAAGCGCGATTCTGGCCTTCAAGCGATTGCCGGCAAATTCCACCCACCCCGATTCATACTCCGCCAGCATGGCGGGGCTGCGCAGCTCGCCCAGAATCTGGGCCGACCGCTCCGGGTCTTCCAGCAAGGCCCGCAGCAGTGCCGCTTCGTCGGGAAAATCATAGACTTCCCGGCTGAGATAGCGAGTGAAAGAAAGGCTCCGCGCGTAGGCGAGGTGGGTTCGGAATTGCCCATATCCCCCAACCAAACTCGTGTTCAACTGATCCAGCGGAATGCGCACCCGCCCCACCCAGGCGACAGAAACAGCCAGCGCGTTGCCAAAGCGGCTATGGTCGGCGATGGCTTGGGCCAGACCCTCGTGCAACCAGAGAGGAATGGCCCCAGTCTCTATCGGAATTCGGCCCAGAAAGACATGGACCAGTTCATGTCCCATGATGAGACTGAAACCTCGCTCGTTCCGGCTCTCGCTGAGGTCCACGACGATCCGGCTGAATTTGGGCATGGCAAAGGCTTGCCCTCTCCGGTTGGGAAGGAAGTCGCTGAAGTCCTTCGAACTCGTGCTCAGGTGCACCCATATCTTGCGATCGATCGGGAAGGTCATCGACAGCCTCCGCGAAATCTCCGCAAAGGCCTTCTCGCATTTCTCCCCCCACTTGGCAAGATCGGGCCGGCCGACGCCCGAGGCCGTCAAGGCAAAATGTGGAGTGCTGTGGAGCGTCCGCGAGGTGATATCCGACATCTCCTGCGCACGGCCCGCGTTTACACTCAGGCTCACAAGGATAGCGACAAGAGCAATTCGGCGCACGGCGAACCTCATTTCAACCCGAATGTGGCGGCGATCACCCGGACACCCGCTCGGGCCCGCGCCGCGAATTCACTCCAACTCCGGATGCGTCCCAGTTCCTGCAAAAGTCTCGACGGCCTCATGTAGAAGGCTCGCATAGCCCGCCCTTGCAGGTGGCGCAAGTCTTCGGGCGAGAGATCTTTCGTGCGCAGGACAGCCGAGCCCTGCTCTTCAAAGTCGCTCCAGTTCGAGCTCGTCAACCAGCCGTTGCGCACCGCCTCGTCATAGAAATCCGTTCCGGGGAAAGGGGTCGCCACATGGAAGTTCACGTAGTCGGGCTTGATGCGCTTGGCGAAACGGATCGACTCCTCCGCCGTATCCCGCGTCTCGCCCGGCAGGCCGATGATAAAATACGCCATGCACGGAATCCCCGCCTCCCGCGTAAGACGGATCGCCCGCTCGCATTGTTCGAGCGTGATCCCCTTGCGCGACGCGTCCAGGATCGCCTGCGAACCGGACTCCACGCCATACGATATCATCCGGCAGTTCGCCCTTTTCATCAGCGCCAGCATCTCCGCGTCCACCACGTCCACGCGGCTATTGCAGACCCACTCCGGCTCCTCCTCCATCGCGCACAGAGCCCCAAAGAGTTCGAGCGCCCACGTGCGGTTAAGCGTGAGGGAATCCGTCATAAAGGCGAGATGGCGGATTCCAAAATCCTCCCGCAAGACGCGGATCTCTTCGAGGACGTTCGCCACGGATCGCGTCCGGATGCGGCGGCCCCAGACACGTCCGGCCCGGCAGAACGAGCAAGGCCACGGGCAGCCTCGGCT
>JABMPG010000795.1 GCA_013203855.1 bacterium | reverse complement strand
TAGAAAAGATCCCGCAGGAAAGGCCCCCCATGCGCTCTCAAGGTGACATCAAACGCCCCCGGTCTGTCAAGGCTGAATTCGATCCGGATTTTTCCGCCACGCCGTTGGGCGGCGGCGTGCGAGGCGTTGCGCGAGGATGGTCTGGCCGAGGAGATTTTCGGCTTGGAAAAGGGCGCGCCGTCGCTGGCATCGATCTTCCGGGTGCTGTGTCATTTGTCGGGACTGGTCGAGCGCTCCGCGTCGGACTGGTATGAGAAGTCGGGGCCCGCTCTCGACGCGCTGGACATGACAGGGCAGCCGCGGCGTTTGCCTGCCACGCGGCGGATCGTGCCGGACGAGCCGGAGGCGGCGAGCGAGGAGCGGCTGGAAGAGTTGGCGGAGTTCGTGGGGGGCACGGCGCGGCGTTGCGCCCGGGCCTTGCCCAAGGATATCGTGCGGACTCAGGGCTGGACGGTAGTTTTCGGCGACGGGACGGACCTGGAAGTGGAGGGCAACTGTTTCGACGCGGCGCGGACCGGGCGCAAGGGCGAGTCGATTCTGCGGTGGCTTACGCTCATGCTCGGGCCGGTGATCGTGGCCCAGGAACTGATGGCGGGCGACCGCGACGAAGGGGTGTCGATGCCGCGCCTGCTCGAGAAGGCTGGGCCGGTCGTGCGCGACATCGCGGGCCGGGCGGGGCGGATTCTGGCCCTGCTCGACGCCGCCTACTTCGAGAAACTTGTCATCGAGGGAATCGACGTCAACGGGTGGGACTTCATCGTCTGCGCCAACCAGCAGCGACAGATTCTCCAGCGCCTGGTCGAAGAACAACAGGAGTGGATCTGGGGCGACACCGGCCCCGACGTTCGGCGCGGATGGACCGAGTCACAGGTCGGATGCTTCGTTCACATGCCCGAGAGCTGGTCCGAGCCGGTCACCATTATCGTCCGGCGCTGGCGCGAAGAGGGCGAGCTGCCCGGCGCTCCCTGGCACTACTCCTTCCTCGCCACTCGCATCGAGCCCGCGCAGTTGCCCGCCTCGCTGAGAAAACACGGCTACGCCGAGGCGATCTGGATGCTCTACGGCACGAAGCAGGCCCGCGAAAATCACTACAAGACCGCCCTGCGCGACCTGGGGCTGCACCACCCGCCCTCGGGTCGGCTCGGAATCAGCCAGGCCTTCTACGCCATCGCCTCGGCCGCCAGCAACATCGCCATGGTCCTGCGCTACCGGATCGTTGCTCCGCAAGAACGCGGCATCGAAGTCTGGCGCCTGCGCGAACGCTACCTGCGCATTGCCGGCACCCTCGTGCGCACCGGCCGCACGCTCTGGGTGCGCCTGTCGGGCGTCTCGGTCAACGCCCTGCGCCAGACCTTGTGGGAACGGGCCTTCGCCGCCACCGGCCGGCTCTAAAGGCCCGGCGCCTTCCCCCGAACCCACAACCCAGCGCCACCCGAAAGGAGAACCCCAAGCCCACCCCAATCCCCCGTCCCGCCCGGGCCCGCCCCAGGCGACCGCTTCCCCACGCCTCGCAACCCGCTCCGCCCAGCCAACCCCCCTCCACGCCCCAGCGTTTTTGCGTGATCCATCCCACATGAAGGATCTCGGGAACGCCGGGCTGATCGTTTTGATGTTTCCGCCGGATGTCGACTTCGGGTATAATCAGAAAGTGATATTCGCATAGATGGTTTCTCTTGAACGGGAAAGAGGGAGGGGTGGTGATGATCTGGCGCCTATGCATTCTCATTGTCACGGTCCTGATCGCAGGCGCGGCGCGGGGCGATCAGACTGAATCGGAACCAAACAGCTCGCGCTTCGAGGCGAACGGGCCGATCCATTTCGACGAGATTCTGATCGGCGGCTTGCCGGGCAGCTACGGAGCCGACTCGGACCTGCTCTATGCCGACTACTGGAGATTTACGGGACGAGCCGGGGCCCAATACCGTTTTGTGGGTACGCCCCGCAACAGCACCTCGCTTTTCCCCCTGGATATTGACCTGGATCTTGAGAACGGGACCGGCGGGCTGGAGGCAAGAGCGGTCGCGTTTGGAGACAACCAGATCGAAACACTCAACTGGACCTGTACGACGGACGCAACCTATTACCTCATCGTCTATGAGGGAACCGGGACAGCCAATGGCATCTCCCGCTACGAAATCGCATGCACGGAGACCATCGACGATACCGACGGGCCGACCTATCCCGGCGGGAGCGCGGGAATCCGCTCGGTGAGCCGCTATGAGTCCAACGGACAGGCCACTGCCGCTTGGCACGCCGCCGAGGATGATTACACGGCGACGGGTCAGATCCGGTACAATGTCCACTATTCGCCGATCGAAGCGGAGGTTTTTGACAGCACGCCCGTAACCTTTACAGGAGTTCTGACAGGGCTTGTGACCGGACTGGACCCGGCGAAGGCATATTTTTTCGGGGTGCGCGCGGAGGACGAGTCGGGCAACGAGGATTCCAACACGCGCACGCTGAGAGCCGATCACTTCACGGCGGTTTGGGCCCAGGTGTGGATGCTGTACGAGTGAGGCTTCTCGGTAGAACCGCGCCGGCTCTCAGTCCTTATTCAGGCGGCGCTTGGCCTGTTCGATAAGATCGGCGATGGAGGCCGTCTTGTTGGGGAAGGGCTTTTCCTGCTCGAGGCTTTCCATGAGGTCGGCGCAGAGGTGTTCCTGGAGGAAAGCGCGGACATCGAAGCGTTCCCACCAGCAGTCCAGGATTAGCCGACACGGACAGTCGCCCCCTTCGAGACGGCAGAACCTGAAAGGTACCTCGTGCCCCAGACGTCTGCATCGGATGATGAGCTGGTCGTGTTCCTCAACCATGTCCCGATGATAGCCTGTGGAACCGGCGCGTGCAATCGTTTCCATGAAAGAAGCGCAGATGCGGGCGACACGACCGTTCAACATTTTCCCACACCTTTTTAGGCCATTCTCATCCCCGCCCCGGATATCTATCCTTCCGCCCTGCCGGCAAATATCGTCCAGAACGTCGCGAGGTTCTTGTGCGCAAATCGTGTTCTGTGCTTCAATCATCTCCACAGCAACCATGGGGCGTATCTTTCCCCTCGCCTTGGCGAGGTCGTGGTGTGGAACCCGAAGGATACGGTCCTTCTTCATCCAGCCCAAACACAACTTTTGGTTATATCTCTTTTTGATGGATGGACGAGGCTGTTTCAAACTTACCAGGCTGACCCTTGCGCGAAAGGCGGGCGACATGAAGTTTCGAACAATGATTTTCACCATTTTGCTGGGGGCGGTCGGTGTGAGTTTCGGGGCCGAAATGCCCGCCCATCAAACGCGTACCCAGGCCTGGCCAGTGGGTCAGGGCGGGTTCACGACCGTGAAGCTGCCTTCCGGTCCGGCCGCGCCGACAGACGCGATGAAGCCGGACACGTGGCCGGCCTCGCGCTATGTCACCATCGACAAGGTTCCTTTCGACTTTCCCGCGAACGCGGGCGCGATGCCCGCGACCGGGATGCAGACCGAGGATGCCTTGGAGGTGGAAGTCTTCGGCGAGGCCCGGGAGGTGCTGATCCTTTTCTCCGCCGATTTTCCCCGGGAGGAGTTGATCGCGTTCAACGGCAATCCGACCGAATTGACCTGGCTTTTTGAGCCGGAGCGCCTCACCGTTGAGCTGGTCTATGAAGGCGGACTCTCCGATCATTTCATCCCGATGAATCCGGCGCTGGGGCGTCATTTCATCGAACATGGCATCCAGGTGTATTCTATTCGGCTCTCGGAAGGAAAACGTGTTGCGCGACTGGTTCTCCATGACAACATGAAGAGCGCGGCGTTTGGCCTTCTCGGCGTCACGCTCAACACCGGAGACCCGATTTATCCCGATTCGACCGTTTCCCCCATCTGGTACCCACCCGTGCCGAAGCCGCCTGTTTCGGACGCAACGGTTCGGTTCGACACCGATTCCGGGCTGGCGTGGGAGGGGATCGAGTCGGCCATGCTGGACGGGACGGTGAGCCTGTCGGGCCAGCCGGTTTTCCACTTGAAACTGGAGGACGGCGCCGAGATCGCCTCGACGGATTGGACCGTGGACAGCAAGGAGACGAGCGAGGATGGCCTGCGGGTCCGCTTGTCCTACTCGGACGGGGAACGCAGCCTCCGCGGGCTTTTCACCGCCGAGCCGATCAGCCGGATCGAGACAAAGCTGGCCCTGGAGGTGACGAATGCGGGGTCCACGTCGGTCACGGCGACCCTGTTCTTCCCGGAAGTCTCCGGATTGTCTTTCGATTCGCCGGAAGACACCTGGTACTTCTGCGGCCGGCGCGGCGGAGTGATCAGCAATGTGTCCAAGATGTGGCACGACCGTATCGGCGAGGACCATGCTTTGCAGGTGGACGGGTTTTTCAGCCCGGCCCGGGGCGTCGGGCTCGCCTTCATGCCCCGGGACCTGACCGAGCTGTTCCGGGTCTATCACGTGGGCAAGGAATCGGGCGCGGGCCGCTATTCCCTCGAGTATTCCCCCC
>JABMPG010000794.1 GCA_013203855.1 bacterium | reverse complement strand
GGTCTCGCCACAGAAAACCAGCCACTCCCCCCGAATGCAGTGTCAGACCTGCTTGACGGACGGTGACGATAAACTCATACTGGACTGATTCCCACCTGATCAGTAATTACTTTCTTGAACCAGAGGAATTCCATGACGAAGTACATGTTGACCACTCTTGCCGCCATCATCTTCCCCCTCACTACCTCGACCTCTCATGCCAGAGAAATCGTCGACAAGAAGTTAGGATTCCGAATCACGATACCTGACGAGTTCGAGGAGTTTCCAGTTCCAGTCAGAATGGAGCGGCCCACCATTCTTTACTCTTTCATTCGTCAGTCGGACACAGGCGAAAACAACGTCAATATCATGATCGAGCGTATGAACGGCACGATCGGTCGCGAGCTATTGACGGTGGAGTCGCTCGAGCCTCGACAGGGAGAGCTCCCCCCTGGAAGTAAGCTCACTATCTACAAGACCCAATGGAAGGGGCACGCCCTCACGGGGAGCGATATGCGAATGATTGAGGGGGGCATTCCATTCATTGCGCGTAGCGTCCAGGTCCCTTTGAGCGGTGAGGCCATCCAGATCACGGTCGGGGGCCCTGCGGCAGCCGATACGGAAATCACGCAAGTGCTTGAGCAGATGCTCGGGACGCTGGAAGGTGAATCGAACTGGGATGCTGGGGCGAGTGAAGACGATGGCTTCGAGAGAAGAGTCACAGCGATCTTCAATTCACTACGCTATGTCGCCGCCGTAATTGCTCTCATCGTGTTTCTCCGAATTCGTAGGAAGAAGAGACGCCAGCAACAGTATGCAGCAAGTGAAGCACTCTCTTCCCCACCTCCGATCAGTCCTGACTTTAGACCACCAACAGAGGATGAATAGTGAATCGTAGAGAGTTTTTACAGAGAATGAGTGCGTGTGCGGCGGTTTCTTCGCTGGCTCACGTTACGGCGGGCGCCCAGGCCGGGCGGCGGCCTAATATTGTCTTCATCCTGGCCGACGACCTCGGCTATGGCGATCTGGGGTGCTATGGGCAGGAGAAGATCAAAACGCCGCGTCTGGACAGGATGGCTCGGGACGGGATTCGCTTCACCAGTCATTACTCGGGCTTCACCGTCTGTTCGCCTTCGCGGTGTGCGTTGATGACGGGCAAGCATATGGGCCATGCGTCGGTGACGGGCAATGGCGGACGATTGAGAAAGGAAGACATCACGGTTCCCATGCTGCTGAAGAAGGCGGGATACCGGACGTGCATGATCGGCAAATGGGGGCTGGTGGGCAGGCCCGGGCATCCGGGCAGTCCGAACAACAAGGGCTTCGACCATTTCTTCGGCTTCGACAACCAGGGCTTCGCCCACTTCTATTATCCCGAGTTCCTGTGGCGCAATGACAAGAAGGTGCTCTACCCGGACAACCACAATCTGCGAGTCAACGGCCAGTACATCCCGGGCAAGGGAACGTACAGCCATGACGAATTCACCAAGGAGGCTTTGTCGTTCATCAAGGACAACGCATCCAAGCCCTTCTTCCTCTATCTGCCCTACGCAGTCCCGCACGCGGAGCTGACCGTCCCGGCCGACTCGATGGAGCCCTACCTGAAACTGAACTGGCCCGAGACGCCCAAGGTCGAAGGCAAAGGCAATACCGGCGGCGGGGCCTACGGCAGCCAGTACAAAGGGGGCTACTGCGGCCAGAGCCACCCCAACGCCACCTACGCGGGCATGATCTCTCGCATGGACAGGAGCATCGGGCAGATCCTGGACCTCCTGGACGAACTGAAGTTGAGCGATAACACGCTGGTGATCTTCAGCAGTGACAACGGCCCCTCGCCCGAGGGCGGCCAGAGCCTGAAGTTCTTCAATAGCGCCGGCCCACTCCGCGGCGCCAAGCGAAGCATGTACGAAGGCGGAATCCGCGTACCGACCATCGCCCGCTGGCCGGGCAAGATCAAACCGGGTCGAACCACCGACCACCCCAGCGCGTTCTGGGACTTCATGCCCACCGCCTGCGAACTGGCCGGAGTCGACGCCCCCGCAGACATCGACGGCATCAGCTACCTGCCCGAGTTGTTAGGAAACACCGAAGCGCAGAAGAAGCACGAGTATTTCTACTGGAT
>JABMPG010000793.1 GCA_013203855.1 bacterium | reverse complement strand
TTCCTGGAGAGTCTCAGTTCGCATCCACCGGCCCTCCCTCAACCCGCGACTCGATGAACCGCTCGAGCGGCACAATAACTTCCAGGGCATTTGCTTTAGGAACCGAATCGGACTTCAGAGCAGCAAGTAGAAGCGTGGGCATAGGATATCTCCTTATCGGTCAGCTGCTGGCGCGGGGTTCTGGCCGGTGTGGTCGGCCAGCCGGCTCTCGACAAAACGCTCAACGTCCTCCGCTCGGTACCGGACGCGGCTCCCGATTTTGGTGAAACGAAGCGGGTAACGACCTTTGGACCTCCAGGTCGCGAGCGTTGCGATGCTGACGCCCAAAGCGCCAGCCACCTCTTCGGGGGAAAGTAGGTTTGGGGCAAACATATCGATTCTCCTATGCCTGAGTCACTTTACTTCTCTCCATCTGGACCCATGTTGTCCCACTCGGTTCTCTGGTGGCAATATGGAGATATTCCTTTTCTCCCGTTTTCTTTGCACAAAGAGAAACCCGCGCCAGTGTTGACTGGAACGCGGGTTTCCGATGGGAGGAAACTCGGAGGAAACTATTTCTCTTCCGCAACAAACTGGGCGTTTCGTCTGGAAATCTCTTTACCGGTACGTATCTTGAAGCGGTTGGCCACGTCTGCCCAGGAAGCAGATTTTCCGTTCGACATAGGTTCCCTTTTCAGTTTTCGGAGCAACTCGCGATCTTCATCCGACCACACTCTTGGTCGTCCAGATACGGCTTTCCTCTTCGGTGGTTCGGGCCCGCTATCTTCCAGGGGATCTATCAACCGGTCTTTCCAGTCCGCATGTCTCAGGAGATAATCCCTCACTGGCGTTCCGGTGTTCCGGGCCTCGAAAGCCTCGACAAACTGCTTAAGCTCGATCGGATCCACCCACGGCTCGCCTATGAAGTTCCCGTCCCTGTCCCGACATGCCATACTCGGGGGGGGGCTCTCGCGTACGCAGACGCAGGTCCAGGGTCGCCTCCAAATCCTCTATGATATGCCGGAAAACTTCACCTTGCGAAAGATCAGCCCAAACACAACGTTTGGTTATATCTCGATCTCTCGCTCGCAAAAAGAGGAGCCAGTCATATCGCTCTCTGGTCGTATAGAACACCCGCCCGTCCCGGAGTCTGATGCACTCGTAGTAGAGGCTGAGACCAGGCTCGAACTCGATGTGTCTGTGGCCACACGGGTCGAGGTAACCGCTCAAGAGATCAAACTCATGGACAGGCTTTAATGCCTCTTCTTCAGTCGCGTCACGCCTCCGGATCTCATCCCGAACTACACCGTCGTCATCCACTCTGGAGCGTACCTCTTCGACATAGGTCCTCATCTTTTCATCAAAGCCCAGCAACCAGATTTTCCGCAATCTGACCTTGGGTTCATCTTCTTTCTGCTTCCCCTTTTGCTTCGTCACCGAACCATCCCCCTTCCAATCTTCCCCCACTTTGGAAATCTGGTGGGCATCGCGTAGGGTTCGCGACCGGAGCGGATCAGCCGCGCCGTTGCCCTCCAGATACTACTACTCCTGTGCGGCGGCCACGTCCACCACTTCGGCCTTCTCGCGTGGCCGCCCGGCCGCCTCGAGCATGGCCGCAGTGGCCGCCTCCATGGCGGTCCGGACCGGGTCTAGCGCCAGCCGGGTATAGACCCGCGTGGCTTGCGGGTCGAGGTGGCCCAGGCTCTTCCCGATGATGATCTCGGAAACGCCGCCAGCCGCCAGCCAGGAGCCCATCGTCCGCCGCAAATCGTGAGGGTTCAGCCCCTCGATCTTCGCCCGCTCACATATCGCGTCGAACGCCCATCTCACGTCCATGAGGTGCCCGCTTCTGCTGGTCTTGCTGGCGAAGACCCATTCCGAGCCCTTCGCCCGCTCCCGTCGCTTTTCGAGGACCTGAACCGCTTCGGTCATGAGCGGGACCGTCTGTTCTTCGGCGTTCTTTGTTTTCGCGGCTGGGATCGTCCACGTCCCCTGGTCCAGATCCAACTCGGCCCAACGCATGGTCAGGACGTTCATCTTCCGCTGCCCGGTCATAAGCATGACCAGCAGCGCGTCCCGGAATCCTTCGTTCGGGTGCTCGGAGAGGGCGCTCAGGAACCGCTTCATCTCATCCGGCCGAAGATATCTGGTGCGGCTTCTAGCTGCGAAACGTTTGATTCGAGTGGCGGCATTTACCCCGGTGTAGCCCCAGTCAATCGCGCAGTTCAGCATCTTCCGCAGGAGCGAATGGGTCAGATTGGCCGCCCCAGGTCCGCTGTCCTTCCCAATCTTCGACATGAGGGTTTGAATGTCGGCCCTCGATATCTCGGATAGGCGCCGCCCGGCCCACTTCTTCTTCAGGTGCTTGCCCCAAAGGAGTTCATCGTTCCGCCAACTGCGCTTGTAGGGTTTCGCGTGCTGTTCGAGGTACTGCGACCAGAGTGCCCCCAAAGTCGTGTCGCCGGAGACCGTTTCGGGCTTCTCAACTGTAGGGTCTTTCCCCTGCCCAATCTCGGCCAGGAGTTCGGCCGCCTTGGTTCGGGCCTGGTCAATGGTCTTCTCG